>JAQGOE010000271.1 GCA_028293725.1 Gammaproteobacteria bacterium
CCCAGGATAACGTCACGTTCCTCCTTGCTGGAGGTCATGATTACAACCGGTAGCCGCCGGGTCCGCTCGTCCGCGCGCATGCGTCGCAGAACTCCCAAACCGTCGATCTTGGGTAGTTTCAGGTCCATCAGCACTACCTGCGGCATGACGTTCAGATCCCGACCTGCGTGCTGGCCCAGCGCGAAAAGATAATTGAGGGCTTCCTCTCCGTCGCTGGCCACCACGATTTCGTTGGCGACCTTGGCCTTCTCGAAGGCGCGCAGAGTCAGCTCTACGTCGTCGGCCCTATCCTCCACGAGCAGAATGATGTGGTTGCGGCTCATGGTTGACCTCCTGACCTGGCGGGGGGAATCGTGAAGTAAAAAGTCGCACCCTGGTCTACCGCGCTGTCCGCCCAAATGCGTCCTCCGTGGCGATCGACTATCCGGTGCACAGTGGCGAGCCCGATGCCCGTTCCCGGGAACTCAGCTTCCGTGTGCAGGCGTTGGAATGGACTGAAGAGCTTTTCCGCATAGCTCATGTCAAAACCCGCCCCGTTGTCACGAACGAAGAACACTGTGCCGCCCTCCTTCTGCTCTGTTCCCACTTCGATCCGCGCTGCGGGGACGTTGGCTGTGAATTTCCAGGCGTTTCCCAACAGGTTCTCGAGCAGCACGCGCATGAGCCCGTCGTCTGCCTCCACTGGAAGTGGCTTTTCGATGCAGATTGTGACGTGTCGGTCGGGATCTTTCCGCCGCAACTCCTCCGCGGCCGCGCGGGCGATGCTGGAGAGGTCAACCCGGTTACGCACAAGACCGGCGAGACCAACCCGGGAGAGCAACAGCAGGTCGTCGATGAGTTCGCCCATGCGCTGTGCCGACGCACGCACGAGGAGCAAGTAGTCTTTCCCTTTCGCATTGAGCGCGCCTGCGTGATCATCGAGCAATAGCTTGCTGAATCCATCGATGCTGCGCAGTGGGGCGCGGAGGTCATGGGATACCGAGTAGCTGAAGGCTTCGAGCTCGCTATTTTTGCGCTCCAGCTCTGCGACGAAAACCGCGCGAGATTCCGCGAGTTCCTGGGCAGAGTGTGCTACGACCACTTCCCGCTCTTTTTGCAGCAGCTGTTCACGAATGCTGCGGTTCTCGTCCTCGAATTGCTTTCTGCGTAGCTGGGCCCGCACACGCGCAAAGAGAACTTCGCGTTCGCTCGATTTGGCAATGTAATCGTCGGCACCGGCATTGATGCCTGCGATCATGGCGTCCTGCTCCTCGAGGGCCGTGTGCATGATCAAGGGGATGTCGCGCCACGCAACGGATTCTTTGATGCGGCGGCACGTTTCCTGCCCCGAGAGCCCCGGCATCACCAGGTCGAGGAGAATGCAGTCCACGGGCTGAACCAACAGTAGCTCCAGCGCCTCTTCCCCGGAACGGGCGGGGATCACATCGTATCCCTCCTGCCGCAGCTGTTCTGCAACGTCATGAAGATAGGTAAGGCTGTCATCCACCGCCAGGATCCTCTTTGGACCGAGCAGGCTGGTAGTGGCCCCAACTGGATAGGGCGATCGGGTCGAGCGCAGGATGGCAGTCACGCGGGCGAGAATCATGTGGGTGTTGTCTTCCTTCCTGACATAAGCATCCGCCCCGGCGTCCAGGGCATCGAGCTCACCACTGCGGTCTTCAGATCCTGTAAGCAGGATGCAGGGCGTGCTCCGCAGGGCAGCATCGGCTCGGATGCGACGGATTACGGTTGCGCCATCGATGCCGGGAAGTACGCCGTCGACAACAATCACGGCAGGGCGTGCAGCCACGGCGGCTCGCAACCCGTCCTCTCCCGTGCTCGCGGTGACGACCGTATAGCCGGACGATTCCAGGGCGGACTGCAGAGCTTCGCGAAAAGTCAGGCTGTCGTCGATGATCAGGACGGTTGTCGATCTTTCGTCGCCGCGTTCCGGCTCCTTTTTTCGCAGAAGCTCCAGCGCACGCGCCACGATGTAGGATTGATCAAACGGCTTGCCGACATATTCATCCGCGCCCGTCTCGAGTCCGCGGGTGCGATCCTGTACCTCCGCCTCGGTAGACAACAGCATGACGATAGTACTGCTCGTGGCAGGTGTGTTGCGGATCTCCCGGAGCAAGTCGATGCCGTCCCCATCCGGCATGAGTATATCGAGGACGATTAAAGCAAAGGAGTTCGTCAAAATTGCACTACGCGCTGCGGCGATGGTCGCGCACAGCGTGGTTACAATCCCCGCCGCTCTGAAAGCATCGTCCAGGACCATGCGAACGGTAATGCTGTCGTCAACGATGAGCACACCTGGCTTCAAACCTTACGCCTGGGTTGCATTTCGCGAGCGACCTCGGCCAACGCGACTGGAATCTGGTCCAGGGAAAGGACTCGATCGACCGCGCGCATCTCGATGGCCTCCCTGGGCATGCCGAAAATGACGGACGACGCCTCGTCCTGCGCAATAGTCAGGGCGCCGGCATGCCGAAGCGCAAGCAAGCCGGCAGCACCGTCCCGGCCCATTCCGGTGAGAAGGCACGCGACGGTCTCAGGACCGTGCTCTTGCGCGAGAGACTCGAAAAGTACATCGACCGACGGCCGGCAGGAGTTTCGCTCGGGTTCGCAAGTGAGCCTGAGCTTGCCGCGCAGGACTATGAGGTGAAAGCCCGGCGGAGCCATCACTACACCCATTTGTCCGAGGGTCGGCAGTGGGTCGCCGTCCGTGGCGTAGCGCACTCGCAGCGTGGACTGGCCATCGAGCCACTCCGCAAACGCGGTACTGAAGGGGATGCCGATGTGGATGACCAACAGGATCGGAATCGAAAAGCCCAGCGGCAGGCTGCGGAGTATTTCAACCATCGCGGCAGGAGCGCCGGTCGATCCGCCGATCGTGACGATGCGCCTCGGGGCAGTACCAGCACGAGTTTCGACACTCGCGGAACTGACGCTGGCTCGCCGCGGTGTTCCAAGTTTGCCGCGAATGTGGGTAATGACACGTACGCGAGAAACGAGTTTCACCGTCGCAATCAGGCCTCGTTCCCAAGCACCGTCCAGTTCAGTGCCGTGCGGCTTCTCGAACACATCGACGGCGCCCGCGGCGAGTGCATCGTAGGTCTTATGCAACTCGCCACGATTTGACGACGCGGAAACGATGAGTATGGGAGTCGGAAAGTAGGCCATCACGTACTCTGTGATCGCCACGCCACTCATGATCGGCAGCACCATATCGAGTGTGATCACATCAGGACGCAAAGTCCGACACAACTCGATTGCGCGCTTGCCGTCCTCGGCATCGCCGACGACCTCCAGTTCCGGATCGCTACGCAGGATCTCGACCAGGTGATTGCGCGCCGTGGCTGAATCGTCGACGACCAACACGCGTATCTTCGGCATGCTCTATTCCGCGAGCTCGCCGATCATGCGAAGCAAATTCCCCTGGTCGAACTCGCTCTTGATGACGTAGCCGCGTGCGCCCACTTGTTCCCCGCGCCGGCGGTCTTCGATCGCGCTTCGCGAGGTCACCAGGATCGCCGGAACCGTGCGCAGAGCCGCGTCGGCCTGCGTCTTAGCCACGAACTCAAAACCGTCCATTCCCGGCATCTCGACGTCAACCAGGAAAAGTCCAAACTGTTTGGCGCGTGCCTTTTCGAGAGCTTCCTCACCGGAAGTCGCAACCTCCACCTCATACCCCGCCGATTCGAGAATGCTCTGCTCGAGCATGCGTGTCGTAAGCGAATCGTCGACGACGAGAACGGCGACGCGTCGCACGCAGATCGGCTCGAGCGCGGTCGCTCTTCCGCGCTGCGCTGCGGCGACCAGCCCTTCGGGATCCAGAACCAACTGGGGATTGCCATGGACGTCGAGGGAAGCTCCCGCGACGACTGTTGCCGCTTTTGCAAGGGAGGGCAGTGACTTCACAACGACGAGGGTCGTACCGAGCAGCCGATCGACACCAATGGCTGCCAGGCCGGAGGATGCTTCCAGAATCACCGCGGACCAGAAACGGCGTTTCGAGTCCACCACCGTCTTGCGGCCCAGCGCGCTCGACAGCGCCAAAAACGGAATGACTTTCCCTGCGTGGACTATCGAGTCACGGTCGGCCGAACGGGCAATATCATGATCCGCCACTCGCAGGGTGCGGCGAATCGCATCGAGAGGTATTGCCGCAACCGACCCATCGGAATCGACTTCCAACGCGGTCACCGAGGAGATCGAAACGGGTACACAGATTTCCAGAGACGTCCCTTTGCCTGGTTCGCTTCGCACCCGAACCTCGCCTTTGAGCCGGGCGGCCGTTTCTCGGACGACATCCAGGCCGATTCCCCGGCCGGAAAGCTCATCAACCGCACCCACTGTGGAAAAGCCGCCTCGCAGAATAATCTGGACGGCGTCTTCCATCCCGAACGGCGCTACATCTGCAGCCGCTCTCGCGCCTTTGCGAACGGCGGCGCGCCGAACTGCCTCGACGTCGATACCGCGTCCGTCGTCAGTACAGGTGAAGACCACGTGATTTCCCCGCCGTTCGACTCGTAACGTGACTCGGCCTTGGAGCGGCTTGCCAGTTGCTGCACGTTCCGTCTGTGACTCAATGCCATGGGCGACGGCGTTTCGCACCGCATGCGGCAGGGCGTCGCGGAGCGCCGCAAGCACGTGTGCGTCCAAGCGAATGTCACCGCCAAACGATTCGAACAAAACTTCCTTATGAAGCGACTGGGCGGCGTCGCGAACAACTCGCTCGAGCGAAGCGCAGACCGTAGCTACAGAGAGGAGGCGCAGGCGGTTGGTTACATCGCGCACCTGTGCAAACTCAGTTTCGACTGCGTCGATTCCCGTCGCGAAGTTGCGCTCGAGACGTTCGAGGTGATTGCGAAGCTCCTCCGCTGCTGCGTGAGCTTTCGTACTCGTGGCGGTCCATCCCGTCGCCGTGGCTTCGAGCTCGAGTTGCAGGGTTGCCTTTCCGAGCAGGTCGCCGGCCAGTTGTCGCGCTCGCTCTATGGTTTCCGCTTCACGTCGCAGCGACGTGATTCGCACCGAGGCCTCGGATACACCATTGAGGAGTGTGTCCACCTCTTCCATGTCCACGCGTACCGTTTCAAACAACTCTTCCGTGGCCGGCCGCCTCGTTTCACCTTTTGGTTCGACACTGGGCAAATCGAGAGACACCACTTTGCTCTCGATCATGTCGAGCATGCCCAATACCTGGTTGGTCCGCTCTGGTGGAATGGGGCCATGTCCCTCCCGGTAGGGTATGAAGGCCTCTTCGATGGAGTGGGCAAGCTCGGCGATGGCAGACTGTTTAACCACCCGAGAGGCGCCTTTGAGCGTGTGCGCGAAGCGCAGGAGACGCCCAACGAGACTCTTCCCGCATTCCCCGCCCTCGAGCTCGAGCACCGCCGCGTTGAGTCCTTCCAGCAGTTCGCGAGCTTCGATTCGAAAGTATTTGTACTGGTCTTTAACCATTCATCACGCAGGGACTGTCGTTTGGACCAGCCTCATCAGGTCGCGCGACAATCCGGCCAGTTGTCCCGCGGTTTGCAGCGTCTGGTTCGCGCTCACCTCCGTCTCCTTGCTCGCCTTGGCAACCTGGGAGACTGCCACGTTGACCTGCTCGACCGCAGTGGACTGCTGTTTGGTACTGAGCTCGATTTCTCTCGCAGCCTGGGTCGTGGTACCCAGCAAGTCCGTGATTCGCTTCAGTGCGGCGGTCACTTCTACAAATTGCCGGGCGCCGAAATCCGCCGCCTTGGACCCGCCCTCCGTTGCCATGACGGTCGTATTGACCGCGGCCCGAATCTCCTCGATGAGCACTCGAATCTCCTTCGTCGAGCCGCCCACTCGATCGGCGAGTTTGCGAATTTCGTCCGCGACAACCGCAAATCGCTTGCCCGCATCGCCGGCACCCGAAGCCTCGATGGTTGCGTTGATAGCCAGGATGTTGGTCTGCTCGGCCAGCTCGTTGATGATTTCGAGGATGCCGCCAATCTGTTGGGATTTCTTCCCCAGGTCGAGCATGTGCGTGACGATCAGATCCACCTGCCGCTTGATGCCGCTCACAGATTCGTGCGATTTCTGCACAGTCTGGTCGCCGGCTCGTGCCGCCGAGGAAGTCTCTTCGGCCACGTTGGCGACTCGCTGCGCACTTTCGGCGATTTGTCGCGAAGTCGCCTGGAGCTCGCTGATCGTCGTATTGATCTCGTTCATGGCCGTGGAGGATTCTTTGGCGCCCGACGCCTGTTGATTGGCGGCGGATTGGAGCTCCGCCGATGAGCTCTGGACATGACGGACCGCCGACCCGATCTGCCCACTCAGAGAGCGGGTGAGAAAGAACGCCGTGGCCGCGACAAATAGCAGGCAGAATGCCGTACCGAACAAGATCGTCGACTTCGCGTTGCTGGCCGACGCTTCCACGTCCTCCGTGCGCACTTTGAGCTGTTCTCGTTCGTCGTGTTCCATCTGATCCAGGACGGCGCGCAGATCGTCCATCTCCTTCTTGCCCTCACCACCCCGAACCACTTTCACTGCTTCGTCGAGGTCGCCTTTCCTGCGCAATTCAATGATTCGCTTGAGCTCGGCGAGTTTCGCCGCGATCAGCTGCTCCGCTTTGTCGAGCCGTGTTTGCTGATTCGGGCTATCGGCCGTCAGCTGCCGCAGATTCTTCACGACGGTGGGTACACCGGCGACCCCTGCCTGGAATGGCTCGAGGAACGACTCTTCACCGGTGATGATATAACCCCGTTGACCCGTTTCCGTGTCTTTCATCAGGCTGAGCGCCTCGGCGATGTCTCCCAGGACCTGCTGGGTGTGAGCAACCAGGTGGTTCGTACCCGTCAGCGAGTTGATGCTGCGATAGGCCACCGCGCCGATTCCCAGCAACAGCAGCAATGGAAACATGAAACCAACAACTATCCTGCGCCCGAATGTCCACATGTCATCTCTCCCCGTTGCGGCAGCGACTTTTAATGATTTCCATGATGTGAGGGATGCTGACGACATCACGAACCGTGTCAGCCGTGCGCACCACGTACTTGACGTGCGCGGTCACGTCGTCTTTTTGCTCGGCTGCGTAAACTTGTGAAAGAGGAACCCGTACGTAGCCTTCGAAGTCGTTGATGGCCAGTCCAACCGGCTCCTCGGTGCCGCACAGCACCAGCCATCGGCCTGGGGTCCCTGGGGCGCTGTAGCCCAGGAGCGCCGCCAGGCTGTATACGGGAACCAGCCGGCCGCGGATTGCGGCTACGCCAAGTAGCTCGGGAACAGGGCTCGGAAACGCGACGAGTTTCCGGTCGGTTGCCAGACCGGAGATCTCGCTGAGCCGGATGGCAAAGGCGTCCCCGGCCACACGCAGCGCCAGCAGGTTTTCGATCTGCTCGCGGACTTCCGACAAAAATGGAAGGGCTCGCGCCCCGTCGAAGGCATTCCGGAGTTCCGCGGCCTTGGCAGCAACAGGCAACAGCTCAATCATCAGGCATCTCCGCAGGCGTGCAGCTCCGCACGGCAGAATTCAACGAGTGCCCCGCGGGTAAATCCGCCTCCGAAGAGGAGAATTCTCGAGGCATCCTCCCGGGCAAGAAGCGGAAGTGCGTGAGCCAGCTCGCGCCTCGCGGTCTGCGCATCCGCTGATCGCTTGGCGACCAGGCCCAGATGCAGATGAGGCATGGCGAATGTCGAATCCAGGTACGTGGCGGCCTGATCGTGTTCGATGGCGCCATCCCGGTCGCCGGCGTGCTCCCGGCAGAGCGCCATCAGGTAATGGGCGCCGGCATTCAGTTCGTCGAGGTCGAGGACCTGTCGGCAGACTCTCTGCGCTTCCGGCAAGTCACCCCTATTGGTAAGCAGCACGGCCAGGAGCAGTTGTGTGTCGGGGTCCGCTTGCGACTCCGCGGGAAGTGCCTGCAGAAGCTCCATCGCCTCCGCGAATCTCTCTTTTCGCAATAGCTCGATCGCCGGGGTTCGATCCCCGTCGGGCGTTCGCGGACTCGACTGGGAATTTGCACCCTGCGTGGCGGTGCCTCCGGAGGCACTTACAGTCGGCCCACCCGATTCCTGCGTCAGGTCTGCGACGCGCTCCGATGCCCGCCGGATGATGTTGAACCAGGTATCGCCGGGTTCGAGTGCCGCCGGAACATGACTTCGAGTTGATTCGTTGTCGGATGGCGCATGTGCGAAATCAACGGCGCTATCCGTCTCGTGGGCTTCACGGCGCTGATAGTAGAAGGTTTCGTGTGTGTGCCGCAGATGAAAGTTCTGCGAGACACCACGCAGATTCTCCGCGTGACCCAGGAATAGAAATCCCCCGGGGGCCGTTGACCTGGCAATGCGTGCAATGACGGAGCGAGTGACCTCGCTCGTGAAATACATCGTCACGTTGCGGCAGAAGACGACGTCGAAAGCATCGCTTAGCCAGAACAGCGGGTCCTCTTCGACGAGGTTTCGCTCCTCGAACGTGACCAGCGGTCTGACCGTGCCGTCCAGGAGGAAGTCGCGGCCATCGGGGCGAAAGTATGTCGTCTGTATGTCCGCAGGAGTATCGCGGAGTGACCAGGCAGAGTACCTGGCTCGGATGGCCTTGCCCACCACCGAGGCGTTGACGTCGATCCCATGAATTTTGACGTCCCACAACGCAAGTTGCGGGAGTTGGGTTCGAATCAGGATCGCGAGGGAATACGCTTCTTCTCCTGATGCGCATCCCGCGGAAAGGATTCGCAACCGGTGGTCATGGCCGCGCGCTTGGATCCGCTCTGGGACGACGAGCTCCGCGAACGCACGAAAGTGGTCCGCGTACCTGAAAAAATAGGTTTCATTCACGGTGAGTCGCTCGGCGAGCGCACGCAACTCGTCAGGTTCGCCGGCCGAAGATACGATGCGCCTCTGGTACGACGAAAAGAGCTCACACCCCGTCGCCTCCATCCGCTGGCGAACGACGTCCGCGAGGAAGTCCAACCTGGGCTCATCGAAATGCAACCCGAAGCGCTGGGTCACCAGGGTCCTGAAGCACTCGATCTCGGTTGCGGCAAGCGCCATTTTCATGACGCCAATTCTTGCGCGGCAAGTACCTGCCACACTTCGTCCGGTAACTCCCATCCCGCCCGCAACACCATCAGAAACTGTTCGTCAAGCGTGCCGATCGCTTCGATCAAATCAGTCGAAGCTCCTCCAAGAAGGGGCGGCAACTCCTGGAATGCCGACAGGTCGAGATCGCGGATCCCGAGGACCGCGTTCACGGCAAGCGCAACCTGTCTGTCACCGAGGCGAAGCGTAACGATGCGCTCGAACGCATCGGAAGGCACACCGAGGACCGCCCCTAAGTCGACAACGGGAGTCGGAACTCCCCGTATGATAGAAACGCCCCGCACAAACGCTGGCATTCCCGCAACCGACTCAACCGGAAGTGGACGCATAGTCTCCACAACATGCTCGAGCGGCACGGCGCAGACGCGAGTTTGGACTCTAACGACGAGACTTCGCCTGGTGAGGACAGCATTATCGATCATGGCGATCCAGGGCGGTCCTCGAGCATGTCCGAGGTAAACCGTCGGTAAGTGTTCCGACCGCTTCTTTTGGCGAAATACATTGCCGTGTCGGCGTGCGAGAGGAGCGATCCGACGTCTTTGCCATCGTCCGGGTACAGACTGATCCCGATACTCAAAGTGACACGGATCTGATGGTTTCCGATCAGATGGGGCTCGGTCATCGCCTTTTTTAATTTGTCGGCGATGACGTCCGTGCCCAGCACCGAGGTCACTTCGGTCAGCAATACCAGGAATTCGTCGCCACCCTGACGGCTGACCGTATCAGACCCGCGCAGGCACGTTTGCAGGCGCTTTGCGGCCGATTGCAGCAACCCATCCCCCACCATATGCCCGAGCGAATCGTTGATCTCCTTGAAGTT
>JAQGOE010000274.1 GCA_028293725.1 Gammaproteobacteria bacterium
TGGAACTCGTATTCGAGACCCCGGCCGACGAGGCTGTAATACATCTGCGCCGTCACGTATTTTTCCAGCCCCAGGCGCTCCTGCAGCATAACCGCGGTGGCCGCCTGCCATGACATGAAGTTGGAGAGCCCGATATAGCGGACCTTCCCCTGGCGCACAACATCGTCGAGCGTACGCAACGTCTCCTCGAGCGGCGTATTGCTGTCCCATCCATGCACCTGGTAAAGATCGATATAATCGGTCTGCAGCCGTTGGAGACTGCCCTCCACTTCGCGCATGATGTTCACGCGGGTCGCGCCACTCCGATTGAGATTTTCGCTCATGGGGAGCCGGAATTTGGTGGCCAGGACAATTTCCTGCCGCACGCCCCGCAAGGCATTACCCACTAAGGTTTCACTTTCCCCGAGGCTGTACACGTCCGCGGTATCAATGAAGTTGATGCCCCTGTCCAGGGCTAGCTTCACCATTCGCGTCGTATCCTCCTGGCCGAGGTTTCCCATGTTCATCTTGCCGCCGAACTGCATCGTGCCAAGCGCCACTTCGCTCACGATGAGTCCTGTATTCCCCAATTTCCTGTACTTCATTTCCCATACTCCTCAAGCTGTCTTTCGATCGTCGGCGCAGTTCACGCCGGCCAGGCCGATCCGCGGATCACACTGCAGAAGTTACCGCGCTGGAAGGTCGGATCCTTGTCCGCAAGAACGTCGGCCTTGACGTTGCCGAAAGTCGTATCCGGCTTGCGCGCGATGCCGTCGTAGAAGGCCTGGATGATGTCTTCCTTGAAATGATTACCGCGCGGATGCTCGAAGACCACCGCATTTCTCTCGGCATCGTCGTATTCGGCATAGGTCAGGCCGAGCACATCCATCTCGACGCCTGCCGTGACTAAAGCGACAACAGGGTGCATGTGTTGCGGAATGCCGGGCGTCGTGTGCAATGCGATCGCCGTCCAAACCGTGTCGACCTCCTCTCGAGGAATACCGTGGCTGCGCAGGAATATGCGGGCTACGTTCGCGCCGTCGACCTCGAAGCGCTCCCGGGCGCTGCCGTACTGTGGGGTGAGCCCCATGTCATGGAACATCGCTCCCGCATATAGAAGCTCCGGATCGAACTTCAAGCCGCGTTGCTTTCCGGCCAGTGCACCGAAATAATAAACCCGGCTCGAGTGATGGAAGAGCAAGGGCGATTCCGTGTCGCGTACCAGCTCGGTAATCTCCCGGGCAAGCTTGCTGTCGGGAATGCCCACGCCTCGTATTGTCAATGTCATCGGAAATCTCCTGCCTCAGTGAAGTGGCACGTCTCAAAACTCACCCGCGCGCGGATCCCTACCCGCGGTCAGCGCGGGCTGCGCCCGGCAAGCCTGCGAAACTTTTTCGGCGGCACGCCTATCAATTCATGGAAGCGACGCGAGAAATGGCTCTGATCGGAGAAGCCGATGGTCAGAGCAATCTCGGTGAGCGGCAACTGCGTGGTCGCCAGTAGTTCCTGCGCTCGTGTCACTCTGCATTGGAGGACATACGTGTGGGGCGACACACCGACCGCCTTGTGGAACGACCGGCTGAAGTGGGACGCCGACATCCCAACCATCTGTGCGAGCGCCTGCACATCCAATCTCGAGTCCAAGTGCGCGTCCACGTATTGTCGGACACGCCCGAACGCTTCGCGCGCCCTATCGCGCTGTCGGCCGCCGTCTGACCCAGGCCACGAGCGCGTTAGTGAATTCAGACGAGGTCTTGCGTGCAACACGGCTCGCTGATCGAGACACGACGCGGTGGCTCCGATATCGGGAGGGGTCACGAGACCGATCCACGCTTCCCTGCTTCCGGTCATCAAGGTGACTTCAGCGTCGCCACAACTTCGCGGCGGCAGATTGCCCACACCTGACTGAAAGAGCCTCGGGAGGGCGAGACACTGCTCAAACCGCATGCCTCTCGTCTCCAGCCATTGGCGGGCCGCGCGATCGGCTCCAAGCACGCTCTGGCCGCTATCGGCCGCCAGCAGCAGGTAGGTGCCCGGAGTGTCGCGCCGCATTGCGGCCACGATCCATTCGCGACAATGAGCGAGACGAAACCACCGCTCCGTGATGGAACGCGCCGTACACTCGATCAGTGCACGAAGCAGTCTCTGCGACGAAACCGAGTAGTCCGTAGCGCCTTGAATGACCTGAAGGGATACGAACAGGCGCCCCTGTGAGTCATAGATCGGGGCGGTTAGCACAGGTCTCGGGAGACCGGGGTCTCCAAGGCGGGGCTCATGCAACCGGATATCGGTGTCACTGTTGCTTGGGTCGATCGAGCTCGCTGAACCGTTCAGCGGTATGATCGAGCCATCGATACCCAACAGGCGAGCCGAGCATCGCTGGGTGCGCAGGATCTCTCCGACACGGGCAAGATCCTCGTGAGCGCTCGACAGCAACTGCTCGGTCGCCGCCGGTAGGCGCTTCGCGGCCCGGGAGCTTTCACCGCTGGGCCGCGTATCCCGATCGCGAAGCACGAGTTGTTCTGCCAACACCGTGTCGGCTGGTCCGTCGAGACCATAAGCAAGCGGTTCACACGAGCTGGAGTCACTCTCTTGTGTTCTCACACTGGTCGCCCTCTTTTAAATCATCCGAGCCACAGCTACGAGCCGAGACCGGAATGATCGTCAGCGGGGCAAATGAGCAGGTGATGTCGAAACAGGACAGCGGTGTTTCAGCTGAAATATTGGGAGAAAAGCCGGAGTATTGAGCCGCCGGTCGCGTGAATATTTCAATTGAAATGCAAATCCGGCGCGACGACATCATTCTGTAAGCGGCTGTTGCCAGAATTCGGGCTACTCGAGAGATGCCGACGCACCTCGTGTAAGGCGGTTGAAACGCCCCTCCTCGACACAACACGCGACCCCCTAAAGCCCCCCCCGGCTCAGGTTGCGTGGAGGAGGGGTTTTTTTTTGAGGCGCCGCGTATTTCAGGTGAAATCCGGCCGTCGAGTATGGAAACCCGCCGGCAACGTCTCCGCACGACACTACGGCAACTCGGGCCTGGGCAACAATACCTCGACCCGGTTGATCGTAGACAAGTGAATGGAGAAAGCTCATGAAAACCTACCGAATAATCACTCTCTTTGCAGCGGTGTTGATCACCGTGTCGCTGGCCGGGGTCTTCTCTCACGAGAGGGTAGGCGATCCGGACGCGCAGCCCCCGATCGCCACAGCGGGCGTGCCCTGAGCCGAAGCGAGTCGCCCGGGGGAAGACCCAGTCTTCCCCCGGCCATCGATACACCGCCGCCTCAGCCACACCCAAGTTTCGGATCGAAGCATGTCAGACATAGTGATCTACGAGGAGAATGACCTCATGCGTGCCCTCCTCCAGGAGTGGCTGAGCGACGCAGGCTATCGGGTGCGTGCGGGGCCGCCAGGTGTGAATTTGGGCAGGGCTAAACTGGCGATCGTCAGTGTTTACATGCCTAAACATTCCGGGCCGCAAGTCGTGCGTGAAATACAGGCAGCCCATCCGGGCACGCCGCTGATCGCGATATCGGGCCAGTTTCGTGCGGGACTCTCGGCTGTCGGTGCAACCGCGCAGACGCTCGGCGTGCAGCAGGTCATTGCCAAGCCGTTCACCTGTTCAGACCTTCTCGCCTCCGTGCGCGCTATCATCGGGGCGTCGAGCGGATTGGCACGCTGAGCTGAGTACCTGGAGCCTTCAATGTCCAGATCGGGCGACATCGCATCACTCAACACCGGCTCGATCCGGTTCAGGCGCCTGCGGGTCGGCATTGTGGTACTCGGCGTTCTCACCCTCGTCGCCTTTGACGCGGCGTCCATTTACGATGCCTGGCGTTCGTATCGCCATTCGGTCGTGGCGACCGATCGCGAAATCGGCAACCTCGCCCGCTCGCTCGCCGAGCAGACGTCGTGGACCTGGCAGGGAGTCGATCTTGTGCTGGACGACACGGCGCGCTGGTATCGCCACGAGAGCCACGATATCCCGCCCGAGCGACTCGGCGAAGTTCTTGCGACCCGGACGGCGGCCGTCCGGCAGGTAAGCCTGGTCACGATCGTCGACGCGGATGGGATCCAACGCTACCGCTCACGTGGCACCTCCCCTCCCAACCTCAGCGTCGCCGACCGCTCGTACTTCATCGCGCAACGGGATCACACCGTGCCGGGTTTCTTTATGAGCGAGCCGCTCGTCACTCGCTCCGAAAACCGCGCAGCCGTAGTAGTCTCACGCCGGCTCGATGGTGACAATGGGGCATTCGCGGGCGTCATCACTGCAATCGTCGATCTTGACGATCTCAAGCAGTTCTATACGTCGGTCAACACCGGGATGGGAAGCGCTGTCCACCTCCTGCGTGAGGATGGGACGCTCCTCGTACGTAACCCGGCAACCCCCGAAGCGGTCGCACTTAAGTTTCCGGCGCTCGCCATCGTCCCGAACGCGCCGGCAACGCGCCTCGCGAGCCCGATCGACGGCAGAAATGACTTCATCGCAGTCGCGCGCGTGAGGGACACTCCTCTGGTGCTCGCCGTTACCCGCGAGGAGGAAGCAGCGTTGCGACCCTGGCGGGATGAGGCGATTCGAGTCGGCGTACGGACGCTGATCCTGACACTTCTGGGGGCGTTGACTATTGCGGCCCTGCTGCGTCAGTTGCGACGCGTCGAGGCCAGCGAGCGCGCTTTGCGTGCGAGCGAAGAGCGTTACGCGCTCGCCATGGAGGGCGCAAACGAGGGGCATTGGGACTGGGATATTGCCACTGATCGTTTGTTCCTTTCGCCCAAAATGAAGATGCTGACAGGGTTGAGCGAAGATCGCGCGATCACCACACGTAGCGCGTGGATGGCGGCGGTCGTCATTCACCCGGACGATACGCCGCTGCGGGATGCGGCACTCGCAGACCATTTCGAGGGACGTACGCCGCGTTACGAGTGCGAATACCGTATCCGCCAGCCGAGCGGTGCGTGGTGTTGGTTGTCGGCACGCGGCCACTGCCTGCGCGACGCTGCCGGCAAGCCATACCGCTTCGTCGGCTCGGCAATCGAGATTACCGGGCAAAAGCAAGCGCAAATCGACAAGGAGCACCTGGAGACGCAATTACGGCAGTCGCAGAAGATGGAGGCTATCGGGACGCTGGCGGGCGGGATCGCCCATGACTTCAACAACATCCTCGGGGCGATCCTCGGATACGGCGAGCTTGCCCAACAGCAAGCCGCGTCAGGTAGCACACTGCGACGCTATCTGGATAATGTGATGCATGCGGCGGAGCGTGCCAAGGCGCTCGTCGACCGCATTCTCGGGTTCAGCCGCAGTGGGCTCGGCGAACGCGTGCCGATGAACGTGCAGTCCGTCATTGAAGAGACGCTCGAATTGTTGTCCGCGTCGCTGCCGGCAGGTGTACGCCTCGAGAAACGCCTGGAAGCAGGCGGCGCGGCGGTGGTTGGCGATGCCACGTATCTGCATCAGGTGGCGATGAATTTGTGCACGAACGCGTTACATGCGATGGAGCACGGAGGTGTACTCAGCGTCGTTCTGGAGCGCGTTGATTTGAGCGGACAGCAGGTGCTTTCGCGCGGTACCGTTCCGCCCGGATCGTATGTACGACTCAGCGTTGGCGACACGGGCAGCGGAATCCCGCCCGGGGTGTTGGAGCGGATGTTCGATCCATTCTTCACCACCAAGGGAGTCGGCCAAGGCACCGGGCTCGGCTTGTCACTCGTGCACGGCATCGTTACCGAGCTCGGAGGCGCGATCGATGTTACGACGAAGGCGGGAAAAGGGACGCGATTCTCTATCTGGCTGCCGCTCACGTCAGAGGCCAGAGAGCCCTTGGTGCCCGCGACCCGCGAGTTACCCCGCGGCAATGGCGAAGTGGTGATGATCGTCGATGACGAGAGCCTCCTCGTGACCCTCGCCGAGGAGATGCTGGCCGAGCTAGGCTACGAGCCCGTGGGCTTCCACGCCAGTGGCGCGGCGCTACAGGCGTTTCGGGCCGAGCCGCGGCGTTTCGATCTCGTGCTGACCGATGAGGCGATGCCCGACCTGGTCGGCACGGAGCTCGCGAGTGAGATACGGAAGCTCCAGACTGCCGTCCCCATCATCCTCATGAGCGGACATGGGGGCCCCCAGCTCGCGAGACGGGCAGCGGCCATCGGCGTGAACGAGGTGTTGCACAAGCCGCTACAGCGGCGCGACCTGGCCGAGTCACTCGCGCGGGTGCTGGGTGCGATTCGTTGAAATCCGCGCCGTCGTGCTAGATTAGGAGCGCCCCGGCGTTGGAGGAAAGCAGGCATGCCTGAGACGATCCAGCCCCATATCCTGGTTGTGGACGACGACCCGCATATCCGTAGTCTGTTGGAAGAGTACTTTGCGGAGAACGCGCTGCGCGTCAGCGTGGCCGCCAGCGGTGGGGAGATGTCGCAGGTTCTGACGGATGAGGCGATCGACCTCGTCATCCTCGACCTGCGGCTTGCCGGGGAGGACGGTATGGCGATCGCCCGAACGTTGCGTGGTAGTTCGGCGATCCCGATCATCATGCTCACCGGCGTACGCGACGAAGCCGACCGCGTCATGGGACTCGAGCTGGGCGCTGACGACTATCTGACCAAGCCTTTCAGCCCCCGCGAGCTGTTGGCGCGTATTCGCACCGTGTTGCGGCGGACCAAGAGCTCCGCGCTCGCGCACGCTAGGGAGCGTGAGATACGCGCCTACCGGTTCGCCGATTTCGAGCTCAATCTACGCACGCGGCGCCTCAAACGACGCGAGGGTCCCCACATCGAATTGACCAACCGCGAGTTCAACCTGCTCGCCGCGCTACTCGCCGCCCCGGAGCGGATCCTCTCGCGAGATCAACTCCTGGAGGCGAGCCGCGTATACGACAACGAGGTCTACGACCGCGCGATCGATGTCCAGGTGCTGCGACTACGGCGAAAGATCGAGTCGGATCCCACTCAACCTCGCTTCATTGTCACTGAGCGAGGGGTCGGCTACATCTTCAGATCTCCGGTCGAAATCCTATATTGAGCCTCGGCCGGCCGGAACCAGCTTTTCGAGCTGCTGGGCCAACTGCTCGCCCATTTCACCCACGGTGTGGGGTTTCCAGATCACCTCACGAATGCCGATGGCCCGTGCGCATTCGACATCCTCGGGGCGGACGTAGCCTGTGGCCAGCAGAACGGGAATGTCGGGGCGGATCGAAAGAATGGCTTTGGCAACGTCCATCCCACTCGCTCCAGGCATGGACAGGTCGGTCAATATCAGGTCGAAGTCACCGGGCGCCGCCTCGAATGCCGCAAGCGCCTGGGCCGAGTCCGTGAAGCCCGAGACGCGGTAGCCCATTCGCTCGAGCATGCGCCCGGCGAGGAGCACGAGGGATTCCTCGTCATCGATGTAAAGAATCCGCTCGCCGCGGCCCTTTCGGGGCGCCTTTGGCGCACCAGGGACCGGTGCCGCCTGGGCCGCCGTCGCCGGAAAGTAGAGGTGGAACCGGGTGCCCTTGCCGGGCTCGCTGTACACGCTGATCGCTGCGTCGTGGTTCTTCAGAATGCCGCGGACCACTGACAGTCCGAGTCCCGTCCCGGACTGAGGCGGCTTCGTTGTGAAGAAGGGCTCGAAAATGCGCTCCAGGATGTCTTTGGGAATGCCGCTGCCGCTGTCACTGAACCGAAGCCGGACGTACCGGCCTTCATGCAGGTCGGGCGAAGTCTGAGCGAGGGCAGCATCAACCTGGATATCATCCAGTTGGATCTCGATCACTCCCGCGCCGGGGGCGATGGCCTGCGCGGAGTTGATTCCGAGATTGGTGATGATCTGGTGAACCTGGTTACGATCGATGAGCGCCGACGGCAGGCTATCCGCCATCTGGGTCCGGATGTCCACCTGCGCTGGGATTGTGGCGCGGAGCAGCTTCACCGCCTCCTCGACGACGTCCCCCAACTGCATGACCGCCCGCTCCGCCTGGTGTTGGCGACCGAACGTCAGAATCTGTCGCACGAGGGCGGCGGCACGGTCACAGGCGTTAGCCATATCGACGAGGAAGGGCATCAGGAGATGGTCTGCCGGGATTTCCGCGCGGATGGCGGCGAGATTTCCACGCAACACCGCAAGGATATTGTTGAAATCGTGCGCAATACCGCCCGCCAGCGTACCCAACGCATCGAGTTTCTGGGCGTCGCGGACCCGTTGCTCGAGCAGCCGCTCTTCCGTGACGTCCCGTACGACGCCGAGGAACCGGATTCCTCGGCCTTCATCGTCATACAGGTAGCGACCGTTTGAGGATACCCAGCGCACGGCGCCGTCGTCGACGCGTTCGATACGGTGCTCGAGCTGAAAAGGCAGGCGCTCGCGGTTAGCTCGCCGGAGCGCGTCCGCCACCTGCTTCCACTCCTCATCCGGTGCGCCGAGATGGAGCATCCCATCAGTCACCGGGGTGCGTATCGGATAGCCGGTGATGGCGTAAAGCCGTTCGTTCCAGACCGTTCGCCCGGTGACCAGATCGTGATCTAGCGCTCCCAGCTGCGCGCCTTCCAGCGCAAGTCGCAGGCGCTCTTCGCTCGCCTCCAAAGCACGTTGTGCGGCTCGAGTCTGCGACGCGTCCTTAAAGACCATCACGACCCCAACGATCTGGCCGCCTTCGCCCCGGATCGGAGCTCCGCTGTCCTCGATGGGGCAGTCAGACCCATCGCGACGCACCAGCAGGGTGTGGTTTGCCAGACTGACAACGTGGCCTTCGCGCAGGACGCGTGTTACCGGATTTTCGGCCGGGGAGCGGTCCGATTCCCTGACGATGCGAAACACTTCCTCGAGCGGCCGGCCGCGCGCGTCCTGTTGGGACCAACCGGTCAGCGCCGCGGCCACGGGGTTGAGAAAGCGCACGGCGCCGCTCGCGTCGGTCGCAATGACCCCATCGCCAATGCTGGTCAAGGTGGTGGCCAACCATTCCTCGCTGCGACGAATCCTGAAAGCAGCGCGCCGATCGATTCCGAGCGAGAGGAGTACGAGACAAGCGGCGACTACGGATAAGCCCACTGCGGAGATCAGTGCGGTCAAGCGTGCGCTGGAGGCCTGATCGAGCCGCTGCGTGAGCAGCGCATCCTCCTGCGACTGCATGAGGGCGACCTGGGCATTCACCGCGCGAGCGAGACGCGCTCCCTCGGTGGCGCTCGCCGGTCCCCGTGGGAGTTGAAAGGTACCGTCACGTATCGATTGCACGGCCCGGTCCAGAGCGTCGACCCGGGCTCGCGCCAGGTGCTCGAGCTCGCGCACCCGCGCCAACTGAGTTGGATTGTCAGCGACGAGCCCCATCAGGGAACGTAGGTCGGCCTCGAGGCGTTGCCGCGCCTCGAGGGAGGGGCGAAAGATCTCCTCATCCCGGGTAATGACGAAGCCGCGGGTGGCGGACTCCACGGTCTGGAGGTTTGCAAGGACGCCTTGCAGTGTGAAGCGAACTTGTTCGGTGTGGTGGACCCACCCCGTCGCCGCATTGAGCAATTCGATCCGGGCGAAGGTGATCCAGCCTGCGATGCCAATGGCCACGACAGCGATCGATCCCACCCAAATGCCGGGCCCGATCCTGCGCCTTGGCACTGCCTCACCTCCGTCTTACTTCTCGTCCCCGCCAGCGCTGAGCTTAGCGCAACCGCGCGTTT
>JAQGOE010000302.1 GCA_028293725.1 Gammaproteobacteria bacterium
TCCAAGGAAGCGACGCCCGCGCGCCTGGCTCCGCCACAAACGGAGTTGCTCGGTGATTCGACGGCCGAAAGCGCTAGGATCGGCGTGCGCGCCGTGCTCAATTTTGTGTTTGCAGCGGTTTTCGCGAAATTAGCGTTACGTTTTTGGCGTTTCGAGCGATTGATTCGCAGGGTCGCCGCGCGTGGGGCCGCACAGCCCGACGGCGGCTCATTCGACGTCGTGCGTGCGCGTCAGCTCGTCGATATCTTTGGCCGTCTGCGCGTTTTCCTGTTTTCTCACAGGGAAGAGTGTCTGCACGATTCATTGGCCCTGCTCGAGTTTCTCGCCCGGTACGAGGTCTTGCCGCGCTGGGTATTCGGAGTCCGGGCGCGACCGTTCGTCGCGCACTGTTGGGTACAGTACGAGGACATAGTTTTCAACGACACGGTTGAGCACGTCGCTAGCTACACCCCGATCATGGTGGTCTGAAAAGGATTGGCGTGTACCGATACCTGGCGCTGCTGTGGAACCCGGCGGATGAGCAGTCCAGACACCTCGCGCGCGCTATGTCGGAACGCGTGCAACGCGGGCCATCACCATCGCAATGGTCGTACGCCGTGGAATCCACTGGCATGGCGATCTTTCACGCGGACCGCAATGCCGGAGCGGGCGATGCGTGTCTCTTGCCGCGCTCCGCGGGTGCCGTACTCGGAAAGATTTTCACGCGGCACATCGATACCCCGGAATCCGCGGCCAACGTCAGTTTCGACGAGGCCGAAGGCGCGCGAATCGTAGCGTCCGGGGGACGCCGCCTGTTGGAGCAATATTGGGGACGATATGTCGCCATCGTGCGCAATGCCGTCACCGGTGAGATCTGGGTGCTGCGCGACCCGTCCGGCGGTTTCCCGTGCTGGTATGCGAGTCACGCGGGGATCGGTATCGTCTGCTCCGATGTCGAAGACTGCCGCGTGCTGGAGATTCCCCCGTTTACGGTGAATTGGAGCTACATCGCCGGTCTGGTGGCCCATGCCGGACTCCAGGTTCGGGATACCGCCCTGAACGAGGTGTCCGAGGTACAGGCGGGCGAGCGCCTGCGGCTGTCCAACGGCTCGATGCAAAGATCGATGGAATGGAATCCGATCGACATCGCTCATACCGCGCCGCTGGAGTCCGCCGATGAGGCGGTCGCTTCACTGCGCGCGACCACCCTGGGCTGTGTGCAGGCGTGGGCTGCCTGTTACCCGGCCATAGTGCACAACCTGTCGGGCGGGCTGGACTCATCCATCGTCCTGAGCTGTCTGACAACTCCGCCCGCGAGCTCGCGGGTCACCTGTGTGAACTACTTCAGTACCGGACCGAACGAGGATGAGCGGCACTACGCGCGGTTGATGGCGGGGCGTGCGGGTGTCGAGTTGGTGGAGCGGGAGCTCGATCCACGCACCGTACGCCTCGAGAACGTCCTGAAGGTGCGGTGCTCGCCGCGACCGTGGTTCTATATGTACGAGCTGCAGCACGGCTCGTTCGAAGCGGAGTTGGCAGCACGACACGGAGCGAACGCGCTCTTCTCAGGGGCGGGCGGCGACAGCGTGTTTTATCAGGCACGGGCCGACCTCGCCGTGACCGACTATCTCTACAGTCATGGATTCGATCGCGGGCTGCTGCTTACCGCGATGGATGCGGCACAGATCGCGCGCAAATCGATCTGGTGGCTGCTCTGGCAGGCCGTTCGCAGTCGGGTCTTCAAGCCGGAATGGGACCCGATCTCAATGGCCAAGCCGTTGACACGCACCATTGTCTCCAGTGACCTGGTGGAGGCTGCGAAACGCAACAAGAGGCTCGTGCATCCCTTGCTGACGCCCGAGGTGACGCGCGGGGTCTCTCCCGGAATTCTGTGGCATGTCATGTCTCTTTCCATGGCACCGGCTTACTACAGCTCGTTCGTGCGCTCCGGCTACCCGGAGCGCATCCTGCCGTTGTTATCGCAGCCGCTCGTCGAATTGTGCCTGCGGATCCCTACCTATGTGCTCCTCCGCAGTGGGCGCGATCGTGCTTTGGCGCGGCGCGCCTTTGCGAATGAATTGCCGGCGGAAATCGTCCGGCGCTCCGCCAAGGGACGCGCCGATCAACATTACCGCAACATACTCGACGCCAATCTGCCGTTCGTACGCGAGCTGCTGCTGGATGGGGTGTTGGTACAGAAGGGATTTCTCAACCGCGCCAATCTCGACCTGTATCTGACCCGGGACCGCTCACCTGCCGATTTCCAGTACAATGAGATCCTGCAGGAGCACCTGTGTACGGAGGCCTGGCTGCGCAGCTCGGCTACCAGCTCTTCCGCAACTCCAGGCTGAGTTGGCGCCCGTAGGGGTTGGCGTTCTCCTGGTCGTAACCTATGCCGACGATCTGGTTGTTGAGGAAGGGCGGGTCGACGTTGAAGACGTTGCGGGCGTTGAGCTCGATGCGCGTGCCGCTCAACCATCGGCTGGAAGTCACGGGAATATCGTAGCGGAGTTGCAGGTCGATCGTGGTCCAGGAATCGATCCGGCGCGGTGGCGTGCTCGCGATATCGTGGTAGCCGTTGGCGAAGTTCGCCGCCACCTGTGCATGGAACCCCGCGACCCCCCAACCGGCGGTGGCGCGCATACGCAGGTCGATCGGCTCGTTCTGCGTGCTGAGCAGGGAAGTAAGCGGAGCGTCGGGGGTTTGCGCCTGCTTGAAGTGCAGCAACCAGGTGCCGTTGAGGTCCAACCTGAGTTGGCCGAGCGGCAGGGAATGCTGATAGCGACTGTTGAAATCGATCCCATCGGTCTGGAGGGTCGCCAGGTTGAGCACCCGCAGGTCCACGATGGCGCCGGGCGCCGAATTCATGCAGGCGGCGGTCGAGCCCTGGAAATAAGACGAGTGAGTGCAAATGAAGCTGATCTCGGCGGCGCTGGGGTTGTGGGTCACGAGGGCGGCATAGGCAGGATCGGTGAGAATGTTGAAAGTAAGGGTATTCGACTGGATGCGGTGGGTGAATACCGTGTTGAAATAAGTCAGACCCAGGGTCAGTCCTGGCAATCCGGCGGGCGCGAAATCGAGGCCGCCGGTCCAACTGCGCGCCCGTTCGGGTTGTACCGTTGCATTCCCGCCTTCCCAGATCAGGGTGGGGGTGGCCCCGCCGGGCGCGGCCGGATTGGGGAGCGGCACCGACTCCGACCGGTTATGGCTGGTGTCGAGGTCAGATAGGGTCGGGGGCCTGATGGCCCGGGACCAGGTTCCTCGCAACGACAGAGTTTTTGTCGGGGACCAGAGGACCCCAACCTTGGGCGTCGTGGCGCTGCCAAACATGCTGTAGTCCTCGTAGCGCGCCGCCGCGGAAACTTCGAGATGCGCTATGCCAGGCACCTCGTTGCCGTCGCTCACGACGGGAGCTATGAACTCGCCGAACGCGGACAGGACGCGGCGGCTGAGGTTGGCGTTCGTGGGTGGTGTCGGGGAAATCGTGGTCTGCGACATGGTGAAGAACTGGTTGCGCCGGTCCACTCCCAGCGCGAGCTTCAGTGGACCACCGGGAAGCTCAGCGATGGGCCCATCGGCAACGAGATCGGCCGTTTGGAGTTGGGAGTCGAGCCAGATTCTGTTGCCCGTGCGGATCCTCTGCAGCGTGGCGGGGTTGGTGAAGGATCCGTCACCGAAAGGATTCAACGCGGTCGCTGGATTGGGATCGGCCAATGCAAGCTCCGCGGCCGTGAGGTCCACATAGTTGTGGCCGACGTAGTTTTGCTTCTCGCGCACGAAACTGCCGTACGCGCTGATGTGCCAGGAGGCGCCAGGATCGAAGTCCAGGCCCAACGTCGCGTTCAGCGTGTCGACGCCGACGCTGCCGCGTATCGGTCCCAGATCCTTGCCGAAGTTATAATTCACCAGGACGGGTCCCGGTAGGCCCGTTGGATTGACGTAGAACGGATTCGTGGGGGGGACCACCAGAGTGGCGCCCTCGCCGCTCAGGGTTTCTGCCGCATCACGGTGCGCCAACAGCAGGTTGGTGAACACGCCCACCCGGTCGCCGAGCGCCTGTCGCACGTTCGTGTACAAGCTCCAACGTTGCTGGCTGGGAATGATCTGGTCGCCATCGGAATAGAGGCTCTGCAGGTTCTGTGTTCCGGCGGCGAGATCGGTCGTCGCCAAGCGCATGCCGTTCTGTCCGGTGGGAATGGCCCAGGTCTGGCCAGTGACCGGGTTGATGATGTTACCCGGATTGGTCAGGTTGGTATCGAAGTTGCCGCCGCCGTACGGGCGCAGGTCGCTCACGGCATAGGCGCGGTCGGCCGCGGGCAAAGCTCCGCGGCTATAGAATTCGAAGGAAACCAACCCGTTGCCGCCATCCCATGCCTTGCCCAACGTCTGCGACAGCAAATACTCCTGCAGGTCGCCGCGCGTACCCGAGCCGCCGCGCGCGATGGTCTCGGCGCCCTCGAACTTCTGGCGGAGAATGAAGTTGACGACGCCGCCGACGGCATCCGCGCCGTAGGTTGCCGACGCGCTGTCGGGCAGGATGTCGATCCGCTCTATGGCGCTCAGGGGAATGTTTTCGATGTCGACGAATTCGCCTTCGGTTCCGCTGGGCGCAAGGCGCCGCCCGTCGATGAGAACCAGCGTCGCGCGCGCGCCTAACCCGCGGAGGTTCTCGCCGACGCCAAATCCCGAATTCGTCTGTGCCTCCTGGCCAATGTAGGTGTCCTGGTTGGGGCCGCCGCCAAAAGTCTGCGGCAGGGTACTGAGGAAGTCCGCGGGCGTTGCGGCCCCGGTCGCTTCGATGTCCTCGCGGCTTGCGCTGATGATCTCCTGTCCGACGGGGATTTTGTCGCGGATATAGGTGCCGGTGATGCGGACGACCTCCACGGCGTCGCCCGCCGCGTTAGCCGCGATTCTGTTGGTTTTGGATCTTCCGGGGGAGCGCTTCGCGGGCTTGGGCTCGGTGGTCGATGGGTCGCTTTCCGCCGGAATCCGCTTCTGCATCACCGCCAGCGTGCGCTCGTTGACGAAGTCGAAATCGAGGTCGGAGTTAGCCAGCAGGCGGCGCAACGCCTCGGCAGGTTGGAGGATGCCATCGAGCGGCTTGGTGGTGTGCCCCTTGACGACGTTGTAGTCAAACAGGAGCTGCAGGCGTGCCTGGCGGCTGAATTCCGTCAGGGTCGTGGTGGCATCGCCGCCTTCGATGTGGAATTTGACCAGGGGAGCCGCAGAATCCGCCGTGGCCGCGCGCACCAGCGCGGTGACCAGGAGACAGACCATGAAGGTCCATACCCGGCACTGTGTACGAAAATCCATTCGCACTACCTTGACGACCTGTATGCCACGTCCCGCACCCGCGGAGCGGATCCCTTACGACCGTGGCGTTGTCCGTGGGTCGCTACTTGCCAATCGAATCACGTCATTGTCTCCCCGGACCGCGGGCATGCGTCGCACGCCGAAGTGTTTTTCGAGTGTTGCCGCGAAGCTCTCGGGGTCGTTGGCTTGGAAGCTGCCGCCGACCTTCATTTGAGCGATCGCGGGATCGGCGATGGCGAGGTGCCGGCGGTTGTAGCGATTGAACTCGCCGACCGCTTCCGTCAGCGTCTCGCCGTCAAAAGAGATGTTGCCCATCGTCCAGGCCAACTTGCGCGCCACATAGCCGGCCGGGTGCGGGTGGATGACGAGGGAGCTGGGGCTGGCGGCGACACTTTCATCACTGCCCGCCTGGGGGGCCGAGTCGGTCAGAACGGGCGCCCCGGAGCCGGAGCCCGGCTCGGTCGTGCCCAGGGCGACACGGCCTTCCGCGACCAGCACCTCGACACTGTGGTCGTCGTGGATACGAACCGAGAATGCCGTGCCCATCGCGCACACGAGTGTGCGGGCGGCCTTGACATAAAAAGGCCGCAGCTTTTCGTGGGCGATGGTGAAGTACGCCTCCCCACGTATGAGCTCGCTGTCGCGGCGTGCGTTTGCCAGCCGTACGCGCACGCGGCTGTCGGTGTTCAGCAGGACCTGGCTTCGATCGGCCAGCACCGCTCGTCTATTGCCCCCGACTTCCGTCTCGAAGTAGGTCCAGCGCCGATGCTCCGCGCTCAGCCAGCCGAGCATGCCCACCCCAGTCGTGGCGGCCGCGGTCGCTCCGACGAACATCAGCCACCGCCTCCGGTCGACGCGATGTTGCGCTCGAGCGCCTTCAGACTCCATGAGATCCAGCGGGCCGCTCCGACCGTTCGGCCCATCGGCCGGCAACTGCGACAGCAGGTTCCGGTCGACCCGTCCGTCCGCCGGGCGCAGCAGCTTGAGGCGGTCGCAGTGAGTCCACGCGGTGCGCAGCCGGATGAAGGCCGCCTCGTGGCGCCGGTCGGCCTCGAGCCATTCCTGGAACTCGTCCCACATCTGCGGCGTCGTCTGTCCCTCGAGGCGGATCAGCCAGGCGGCGGCATCCGCTGGAGTGTTATTCCCGGCCGTCATGCGCCTGTCCCCGCCGCTTGAATCGCTCGAACAAGGTGCCATGTCGCTCCGCAATCGGCTGATCGAACAGGGCTCGCGCGCAGTGGCGCGCGGCCTTGGTCAACTGTTGCTCTACCGTGTTTTCCGAGATCTTCATCCGTGCCGCGATCTCCTTCTGGGAATAACCATAGACCTTCCGAAGAGTGAATACCTGGCGGCAGCGCTCAGGAAGCTCCTGCACCGCCTTGACGAGCATCATCAGCTCCTGGTGACTGTTGACGATGGCGTCGATCTGGTCGCGCTCGTCGAGGATGTCCATGGCCTCCATGTCGGCCACCAGCTCGATCGGGACGACCTGTTTGTGTCGTAACCAGTCGAAGGCCACGTTGCGTGCCACCGTGAGCGAGAACGCGCGCACGGAGCGCACCTCCGGCTCACCGGATGCACCCGCGGTGAGCAGCCTGGCGTACGTTTCCTGCAACAGCTCCTCGACATCCGAGATGTTGCGCGCATAGCGATACAAGCAGGCCCGCAAGACGCTTTCGAACTCAAGTGCCTGCACGAGATAGCGTTCTTCGGCTTTGGCCACGTCCCCTGATCCCGTCTTTCCCAATCCCTGTTCCCTTGGCGCCAGCGATTTTCCGGCCTCTCACCTGGGCTGGCGGTTCCGTCCTTGTCTGTGCGCGGCAGTATTACGCACCTAACGCGTCGCAACTGCAACGAAAAAACGCGCTGCATCGCGGTGGCGATAAAAATACATAACGGATTATGGGTCCGCGACCGTCTTACTACCCGCAAGAGCAAAAAACGAACATACGATAGCCATGGTCGGCTCCTTGTCAGGATCGGTAAGGTGGCCATGGTGAGACGCCCGCTGCGGCCGATGGTCCGCAGCGGGCGTTTGACTTTGGGCAGTCCTAAACATAACAACTGCTTGCCTAGGCTGCGATTGCGCGGCAGCGCTCTTCTTATGTTGCATCCCTGGAACGCTGTGTCAGTTTCAACACCACGGGCGCTGAAGTTGGATGTCGTGTTGGAATGGGTGCGCCGGCCGCGCGACACATGAGGCGCGGCGCGGGGTATCCGGGCCGGAGCGCATTCCGGGCGCGTGCGCGAGCTGCGGCGGCGGCGGGCCGCGGGCGAGCTGTGCCGCGCAAATCGCCGCCACGGTCGCTCGAGACGGGCACGAAACCCCTGGAATCGGCCATAATCACCCCCATCTCCACTGCGACAAGTCAGGAGATGAGCATTGCAGGGTCAGGGGCGTCCGCGCATCGTCATTGTGGGGTGTGGATTCGGCGGCCTGTTCGCAGCCCGGGAGCTGCGGCGAGCCCCTGCCGATGTACTCGTCATCGACCACAATAATTTCCACCTGTTCCAGCCGCTGCTGTACCAGGTCGCCTCGGCGGCGTTGGCGCCCGCGGACATCGCGCAGCCGATCCGTACGATCCTCCGACACCAGGCCAACGCCTCGGTCATGCTGGGCGAGGTCGACCGGGCGAACTTAAGCGAGCAGTACGTGCACGCCGGCGACAGCCGGGTGCCTTTCGACTTTCTCATCCTCGCTCCCGGCGCTGTGGATAACTATTTCGGCCATGCGCAGTGGCATGGTTTCGCGCCGGGCATGAAGGAGGTTGAGGACGCGACCCTCATCCGCTCCAGGATGCTGCGATCTTTCGAGACGGCCGAGGTCGAGTCCGATCCCCAGGAACGGGCGGCGCACCTGGCTTTTGTCATTGTCGGGGGAGGACCAACCGGTGTGGAACTGGCCGGAGCGATTAAAGAGCTGGCGGTCGATGTGATCGCGAGCGACTTTCGGGTCGCGGATACGCGGCGCGCGCGTGTGATCCTCATCGAAGCTGGCCCACGGCTGCTACCGGCAATGCATGCCGATTCATCGGAGCGGGCTTTGAAGCAGCTTCATGGGCTCGGAGTGGAAGTACTCCTGGGCAAGCCCGTCACCGCGATTTTCGCGGATGGGGTCGAGGTCGGGGGAGAGCGCATCCGAAGCTATAACGTCATCTGGGCGGCAGGAGTGCGGGCCGCCCCATTGGTTGCGACGCTGGGAGCCGAGCTCGGTCCGGGAGGACGGGTCAAGGTATTGCCGGACTGCTCGATTCCCGGCCACCCCAATGCATTTGTGATCGGCGACGCCGCTTACCTGGTCGACTCGGCATCGGGGCAGACTGTGCCGGGGGTGTCGCAAGGCGCACTGCAGATGGGGCGCTATGTCGCCAAGGTGATCGAGGCGGAGTTGCGCTCCGGCGCGTCCGCCGCCCGGAAGTTGCGTACCAGCGGCTTCCATTACAAAGACCTGGGCTCCATGGCCACCGTCGGTAAGTCCCGCGCCGTCGTCGAGATCGGCCGGCTGCACTTCGGCGGCCTGTTGGCGTGGTTTGCCTGGATGGCCCTGCACATCACCGTGCTCATCGGCTTCCGCAACCGGGTGTCGGTGCTGTTGTCCTGGATCTACAGCTACATCTTTTTCCGCCGCGGCTCGCGCCTCATCACGGGGCTGGCACCGACGAGCATCAAACAGCCGATCGCTCCCGCGACTTCGACCTTGCCGACGGGAGTGCCTGCGGGGGCAGCCGCGCCGGCACCGACTCCCGGACCTGAATGACTCCAAAGGCCCTGCCTAACACCCGGCGGGCTCGCGCGGCGCCCGCCGAGGGCGAGTCCGTGACTCTCCAAGGCTTCTTCGGCGTGTTCCGCTACAGCCGGCGGGCCGTGGAGTTGGTCTGGAGCACCAATCGCGGGCTCACGATGGCGCTGGCGGCATTGACGCTGGTGGCGGGCATTCTCCCTGCCTCCGTTGCTTATGTTGGCTCGCTGATCGTCGACGCCGTGGTGGCGGCGATGCGATCCTTGCAAGCACACAGCCCGGCGCACGTCGTCGAGTTGGTGGCGCTCGAAGGCGCCCTGATCACATCGATCGCGGCGGCCCAGCGCGGTCTGTCGCTTTGCCAGTCACTGCTGCGCGCGCAGTTGGGGCAGCGGGTCAACGTGATGATCCTGGAAAAGGCGTTGACGCTGGATCTCGGTCATTTCGAGGACTCCGAGTTCTACGACAAGCTCACACGCGCGCGCCGCGAAGCCTCCACGCGGCCTCTGAGCCTGGTGACCCGAACCTTCGGCCTGGTGCAGAACGGCATCTCGCTGGCGAGCTATGCGGCGCTGCTGAGCCACTTCTCGCCGTGGGCCGTCATTGTGTTGATGTTGGCCGGGCTGCCGGCGTTCATCGCCGAAACCAAATTCTCCGGGGATGCGTTTCGCCTGTTCCGCTGGCGCTCGCCGGAGACTCGCATGCAAATCTACCTCGAGACCGTGCTCGCCCGCGAGGATCACGCCAAGGAAGTGAAGCTCTACGGCCTCGGCCCGCGCCTGCTGGAGCGCTATCGGGACATCTTTCGGCGTCTTTACAAGGAAGACCGCTCGCTCACCATCAGGCGCGACGCATGGGGTTTCGGTCTCGGACTCATCGGTACTGTCGCATTCTATGCGGCCTACGCCTGGATCGCGGTCAGCACGGTACGACAGGCGATCACGCTGGGACAGATGACGATGTACGTGGCGCTGTTTCGCCAGGGACAGTCTGCCGTGTCAGCTATTCTTTCCGCGGTCGGTGGCATGTACGAGGACAATCTCTACCTGTCGACTCTGTATGAATACTTGGAAACCCCGGTGCCGACACCCGCGGGTGCGGCCATCAAGGGGCCTCATCCCGAGGATGGCATCCGCTTCGAGGATGTGAGTTTCACCTATCCGGGAGCGGAACAACCGGCGCTCGAGCACGTGGACCTGCACCTGGTCCCCGGGGCGAGCCTGGCGCTGGTGGGCGAGAACGGCTCCGGTAAAACCACCCTCATCAAACTCCTGACGCGTCTTTACCAGCCCACTTCCGGCCGCATTCTGCTCGATGGCCGTGACTTGGCCGAATGGGAGGAGCAGGCGCTGCGTGAGCGTATCGGGGTCATTTTCCAGGATTTCACGCGCTACCAGATGTTAGTGGGTGAGAACGTGGGCGCTGGCGATGAGCGCTATTTCGAAGATGAAACGCGCTGGCGCGAGGCTGCCGCAAAAGGCCTCGCGAGCGAGTTCATCGAGACACTACCGGCCGGTTACCAGACGCAACTCGGCAAGTGGTTCAAGGACGGCCGCGAGCTCTCGGGCGGCCAGTGGCAGAAGATCGCGCTCGCCAGGGCGTTCATGCGCACGCGCGCCGACATCCTGGTGTTGGATGAGCCGACGGCCGCGATGGATGCCCAGGCCGAAGCCGATATCTTCGAGCACTTCCGCCAGCTCGCCAAGGACCGGATCACGATCCTCATCTCGCACCGGTTCTCCACCGTGCGGATGGCAGACAAGATCGCGGTACTCGATCGTGGGCGCATCGTCGAGTGTGGCAGCCATGAGGAGCTCATGCGACTCGACGGCCGCTACGCGCACCTGTTCACGCTACAGGCGCGAGGGTACCGGTAGGAGCCTGTGGCTGCCGGGAGTCAGGTGCCGCTCGCGCTACCGGGCGACTTCGCTTCCTCGGCTTCCTTGCGCATATCCTGTCGCATGCGCAGATAGTCCACCGGACGAATCTGCTCGATCGGGCAGCGCCACTGCCGGCCCACCTTCACGAAGTCGAAGCGCGCGGACACGGTACTCGCCGTGGAAGTGAGTCCGATCCGGTCGACGAACTCCAGGTTGTCACAGGGTGGGGCGACCTTGATCAGGTAGGCCTGGTTGATGGTGGTCCAGACCACGAGCTCGTTGGTCCCAATCGGCTGCCAGCTATCGTAGCGACCGAGATAGGTGAACCGCTCTACCGGCGCGCCGGCGTACGCTTCGTATCGAGCGCGCTGCGCGTCCTGGCGCTGCTTCAGGGGAATGCCGGAACACGCTGTGAGGAGTGCCGTGGCGGACAGCAGCCACGCACCGGGAAATTTCAGTCCGCGCATGTTCTTCTCCTTCAGGCACAGCGGCCTACACTGGAGTTAAACGCAGTTCAAACGCCCGAGTTGACCCGGGAACGGTGTAACAAAGCCACCGGGAAATGGTCAAGGGCCACTGCCGCCAGGATCCCAGCGCGCTCGCCCTGTTTTACCGGCGTGACTTCCGAACCGTCTAGGATGTTTCGTAATCCGCCGCTGCCGACGTCGTAGCCGCGCGGAAGCTCGACCACGGTGCTCTCCCATACATCCGCTCCGAGCGGCGGCTGGTCGCGGTCTCCGAGAAGACGAAGATAGAGTCGTGGCGCGATCACCACTACCAGCTCGCCTTCGTAGCGGCGCGCATAGGCGCACAGGTTTGACGCGTGCTCGCCGCTCACCCGGAGTGGGAGATACTCTCCGCGGCGGAACAATTCCTCATGCCCGCGACGAAACTGCAACACCTTCCAAGTGAGATACAGCTTACAGCGGCCGTCGCCCAGGTTGTCCACGAGCGCGCGGACCCGCCCCGCATCGGGCTCCTGTAAGTCACGCAATTCCGCCAACATCCGGCGGCGTTGCCCGTAGTCGACCGGACGGCGATTGTCGGGGTCCACCAGCGAGAAATCCCAGATCTCATTGCCCTGGTACGTGTCCGGCACGCCCGGTGCGGTGAATTTGCACAGGGCCTGCGACAAGCCGTTCAATAGACCGAACCGCGCCAGGCGCCGCTGGACTGCCATCAGGTCGCTCAAGAACAGGTTGCCCTCGCGCAGCTCCAGCGTCGTGTGCACGAATTGCTTGAGGGCATCCTCGTAGTCCGTATTGACGTTGGCCCAGCTGGTGCGAACCTTGGCTTCGCGCGCGGCCTTGATCAGGTAAGCCTCGATGCGCTCGAGAAATGCACCGTGGCCGGGAGCCTCGAGTTCGCCGAGCGGCCACGTGCCGATCAGAGTCTGATAGAGGAGGCTCTCGTCGTTCAGCGAGGGCGCCGGCTGGCCGTCCACTTCGCGCTTGCGCGTGCGGTTCATGCGGTTCCAGCGCTCGATGGTCTTGCGCCAGACCATGGTCATCTCAGACAACACGTTGATCCGCGCGCGGACATCTTCCGAGCGCTTGGTGTCATGCGTGGAAGTGCCGAGCATCTCCTGCGGCCAGTACTTGGCGCGATACTGCGAGTCGGCGTGGAACGCCTGGACGCTCGTGCCGTAAGCATCCGGCTCGCCGCCCACTTCGTTGAGCGACGTGAGTCGGTTGAATCGATAGAGCGCCGTATCCTCCACACCTTTCGCGGTGATAGGTGCCGTGACCTGTTGGAATTTCATCGCGAAGGCGCGCAGCCGGTCGCGACTGCGCTGCGTCGGTGCAGGGAGCTCGAGGAGCAGAGCCGAGCGTACAAAATCGAGCACCGGCGCCTCGGTAGCCGAGCGCCGTCGCTTGGCGGTGGCGACTGCCCACTCGATATAACGGCGGTCACTGTCCGAAACCGACTCGGCGATATAAGTCCGGTACACGGGGAAGCAGGCGATGACCTCCGCGAGCGCATGCCGCAGACTGTTGAAAGTGAAGTCGCGTGAGCGGCGATCGGTCTGGGCGATCCGGGCCAGCCGGTTCGCCACGACGTTCAGCTCGGAGGACAGTGAGCGGCGTAAGACCAGGTGCTGGCACTCGTAAGCGACATTCGGCCATTCGAGGTTCTCGTCGATGAAGCCGCGGTACACACGGTCCATGCGGGCCCGGGTCGCGGCGTCGACGAGCATCCGGTTCACCACGTTCGCGAAGTGATAGCCGGTCTCCCCGTGCACCGGCCAGTCCGGCGGCAGATGCTCGTACGAGGCCGTGATCTTTTCCACCACCAGGTAGATGGGCAGCGCGGCGGTGTTGGATGTTACCTCGGCGACCCGTTGTTGCAGTCTTTTGAAGTAACCCGCCGGGTCGTAGAGCCCGTCCGGGTGGTCGATACGCAATCCGTCGATCTTGCCCGCTCCTACCAGCTCGAGTACGAGCTTGTGGGTGGCCTCAAACACCGCCTCGTTCTCCACTCGCAGAGCCGCGAGAGTGTTCACGTCGAAGAAGCGGCGATAGTTGATGTCGTCGGAAGCCACTCGCCAGTAGGCAAGCTGATAAGCCTGCGCCTCGAGCAACTCATGCAGGGCGTCGAAACCGGCCGCCTCCTTGGGGTCCCCGGCGAAGCTACCTACTCCGGCTTCAATCGCTTCGGCCACACCGCGGTTCGCGGCGTAGAGGTCAGCCAGCGCTCGCTTACGGGATTCTTTTTCCTGGTGCCGCTCCTTGATTTGTTGTTCGGTGGGCTCGTGACGGTCCGGCAGCTCACCGAATGCCCGGCGCAGCGCTTCGAGCCCGGTGTTCGACGTGCGCGCCAGCACCCGGTCGAGCACGCGCGGATAAGTCCGAGGATCCAAGGGGAAGCGGTGCTCGTGATAAAACACGGAGAACGAGCCGGATTCCGGCTCGAAACGCAGCACGATCTCCCCGCTCTCCAGTACTACCCCGTAAGCGTCTCCCAGCACAGGAACCAGAACTTTGCCGGCCAACGCGGGATTCGCAGGGCTCCAGTCGATGTCGAAAAAATCCGCGTACATCGACGCCTGGCCGTTTTCGAGGACATCCATCCACCAGGCATTGTCGGCGCCCATGATGCCGACATGATTCGGCACGATGTCGAGCACGTGCCCCATGCCATGTGCACGCAACTCTGTCACGAACCGCTCGAAGTCGGCGCGGTCGCCGATTTCGGGGTTGAGCGAGTTGTGATCGACTACGTCGTAGCCGTGATTGCTGCCGGCACGCGCGCGGAAGTAAGGCGAGCAGTAGACGTGACTGATGCCGAGCTCGGCCAGATACGGAATGATCGCGGTCGCGTCCTTGAACGTGAAGCCCGAATTGAGCTGTACACGGTACGTGGCCCGCGGGACGAGAGCCTCCCGCCGGCTCGCCACCTGGTGCTCACTTTCCGCCAACGCCGCGCTCCAGCAGCCACGTGACGCTCCATGGGGCGAGCTCGTTCCGTTTCATTGCCGCGCGGATGTTGGGATGGGTCGCAAAGATCAAACGCCCGGCTACCCGGCCGAGCACCGGCACAGCGTGATCCGTCAGATTCGCCAGCAGGTGCAGGGTCGAGCCGTCATCGAGTCCCCAATCGACGGCGAAAGCGCCGCTGGCTTCCAGTTTGGTACAAGTCCCGGAGCGGATCTTCGGGATGAGCGGCACGATGTCACGCTGTCGGATGGCCAGCAGCCGCTGGAATTTATCGAGGGTGTCGGCGTGCTGCCGTTGCTGGAGCACGCTCCAGTCCAGATGCGCCGAGCGGAAAGTCTCGAGGGAGGTCGGATCGGGCAACGCCGCCACGCCACCCTTGTCAGCGAATTCCTCGAAGCGGGCGAATTCGCGCTTGCGGCCTTCGCGCACTTTGGCGGCGAGCTCCGGCTCGAAGTCGCAGAAATAAGGAAACGGTTGCGGCGCTTCCCACTCCTCGCCCATGAAGAGCATCGGTGGGGAGGGCGCCAGCAGCAGCACGGCATACGCGGCGCGCAACGCCTCCTCCGAGCGCGCGATGGCGTCGATTCTTTCGCCAAAAGCGCGATTACCAATCTGGTCGTGGTTCTGCAGGAAGTTGACGAAGGCCGTCGGCGGCAGATGCGTGCTGGGTTCGCCACGCGGGCTTCCTTGGTGAGCGGACATCTGCCCCTGGTAACCGAACCCTTCGGCCAGGCAACGACACAACATGGCGTAGGGGTTTTCTACATAGTCCTCGTAGTACCCGTCCTTTTCCCCCGTCAGCAATGTGTGCAGGCAATGGTGTATATCGTCGTTCCATTGCGCATCGAAAGTAGCGTCGGCAGCGGGCGGCCCGAGAAAGCGCGCGTGATTGGCCCCATTTTCCAACACGAGAAAGAGGTTCCGCTCGCGCCCCGGCCCGGCGTGGGCGGCGCGCGCTATCTCGGTCAGGATGTTCGGCTCACTGTCGTCGAGGATGGCGTGGACCGCATCGAACCGCAGGCCGTCGAAGTGGTACTCCTCGAGCCAGTAGAGCGTGTTGTGTATGTAGAAGTCGCGTACGTTGCGCGAGCCGGGCGAGTCGCCCCCGCTGGGGGTTCCCTCGCTAGCCGCTCGGTCGAAATTGATGGCGGCTCCCCACGGTGTGTGATGCCGGTCGGTGAAGAACTGCGGCGCGTAGAGGTGCAGGTAGTTGCCTTCCGGCCCGAAGTGGTTGTAGACGACGTCGAGCATCACGGCGATACCACGCCGGTGAGCTGCGGCGATGAGGGATTTCAGCTCCTCTGGCCGGCCGTAAGCGGACTCCGGAGCGAATTGCAACACGCCGTCATATCCCCAGCCCCGTTTGCCGGGAAAATCGGCAATGGGCATGAGCTCGATGGCGGTGACCCCCAGCCCGGCCAGGTGGTCGAGCCTCTTCTCCACACCTGCGAAGCTTCCTTCCGGGCTGAAGGTGCCGACGTGCAGCTCGTAGATCACGGCCTCGTGCCACGGCCGGCCGCGCCATGCGTCGTCGTCCCATTGGAAAGCCTCAGGGTCGACGACCTCACTGGGTCCATGAATGTCGTCGGGATTACTCCGGGAGGCGGGGTCGGGCACCTCGGTCTTCCGGTCGATCCGGTAGCGGTACCGGCTCCCGGCGTGAGCCTCACCGGTGACGAGCTCGAACCAGCCGTCCGGCTGCGCACTCATTTTGAGCGCGCGCGCCTCGCCGGCCCCTTGGTAGAGCATCAGCTCGACCTCATGCGCAGCCGGCGCCCAGAGGCGAAAACGGACCTGGCCCGCGGGCGTCAGCTCCGCCCCAAAGGGCATGCTATGGAGACGCAGGCTCATCGGTAAGCTGTTTCCCGCAGCAGGGCGAGAGAGCGGCCTTGCAAGGGGTATTCGCTGCCCGGCTCGATGCGGTTTTGCGCGAACGGCCTCTCCACCGTCGCGGTGTCGAGCACCGTCCACCAGGATTTCCCGGTCAGGAATTTGGGTAGCGTGAACGGGATCATTTCGTGGTGGGCGTTGAACAGCAGTAGAAAGTTATTGTCTTTGACGGCATGACCGTGGCGGTCACGCCGCTCGATAGCTGCGCCCGCAAGATACACTCCCAGGCAACGCGCGAAGTGCTGGTTCCACTCCGTCTCGGTCATCTCGTCGCCGTGTGGAGTGAGCCAGATGATCTCCTTCAGACCCTCGGCCGTCATGGAGTCAGCCTGCAGGAAGCGGCGGCGGCTGAATACGGCGTGCCGGCGCCGGAACGCGATCATCTGCCCGGTGAATTCCAAAAACCGTTCCTGTTCCTCATCCAGGCGCCAGTTCAGCCAGAAGGTCTCGTTGTCCTGGCAGTACGGGTTGTTGTTGCCTCCCTGTGTATGGCTGAGCTCGTCGCCGCCGACCACCATGGGCACACCCTGTGACAACAGCAGGGAGGCCATGAGATTGCGGCGCTGCTTGGCGCGCAGCGCCTTGATGTCAGGATCGTCGGTCGCGCCCTCGACACCGCAGTTCCAGGAGCGGTTGTCGTTATGCCCGTCACGGTTGCCCTCACCATTGGCCTCGTTGTGCTTCTCGTTGTAACTGACGAGGTCCTCGAGTGTGAAACCGTCGTGTGCGGTAATGAAGTTGATACTGGCGTGGGGCTTGCGCCCACTGGCCTCGTATAAGTCGGCGGAGCCGGTGAAGCGGCGTGCGAAGTCGCCTATGAGGCCACCGTCGCCTTTCCAGTACGCGCGCATGGTGTCGCGGTACTTGTCGTTCCATTCGTTCCAACCCGGTGGAAAGTTGCCGACCTGGTAGCCGCCGCTGCCGATGTCCCAGGGCTCAGCGATGAGCTTCACCTGCGAGAGCACCGGATCCTGTCCGATGGTGTCGAAGAAGGAGCCGAGACGGTCCACGTCAAAGAGCTCGCGCGCCAGCGCGGAGGCGAGGTCGAAGCGGAAGCCATCGACATGCATCTCCAACACCCAGTAGCGCAGGCTGTCCATGATGAGCTGCAGAACGCGCGGATGCTGCAGGTTGAGTGTGTTGCCCGTACCGGTAAAATCCATGTAGTACCGCGGGTCATCCGGCAAGAGTCGGTAATACGAGGCGTTATCGATGCCGCGGAACGACAGGGTGGGGCCCATCTGGTTGCCCTCGGCCGTGTGGTTGTACACGACATCGAGAATCACCTCGATCCCGGCCGAGTGCAGCGTCTTCACCATCGTCTTGAATTCGCTGATGCGCCCGATCGAGGAATAGCGCACATCGGGTGCAAAGAAGCCGATCGTGTTGTAACCCCAGTAGTTGCGCAGGCCCTTTTCTATCAACGTTCGATCGTCGACGAACGCGTGCACCGGCATCAATTCGACCGTGGTGATGCCGAGCCGACTGAAATGCTCGATGAGCGGCGCCGTCGCGAGCCCTGCGTAGGTGCCACGCAGTTGCGGTGGAACACCCGGGTGGCGCATGGTCAGCCCACGCACGTGAGCTTCATAGATGACGGTGTCGTGCCACGGCACCCTCGGCGGCCGATCGTCTCCCCATGTGAAAGCAGGGTCTATGACACGGCATTTGGGCGTGCCCGCGGCACTGTCGCGTCGGTCGAATGACAGGTCGTCCTTTGCATGTCCGACTCGGTAGCCGAAGTGCGAATCGCTCCACATAAGCGGGCCCTGCAGATGTTTTGCATAGGGCTCGATGAGGAGTTTGTGCGGATTGAACCGGTCGCCCTTTTCGGGCGCGTAAGGTCCATGGACGCGATAGCCATATAACAGGCCAGGACGGGCTTCTGGCAGGTAGCAATGCCAGATCTCGTCGGTGCGCTCGCGCAACTCGATCCGCTGCAGCTCATGTTTGCCGGAGTTGTCGAACAGGCACAGCTCCACTTTGTCGGCGCGCGCCGAGAAAATCGAGAAGTTGACCCCTTCGCCATCCCAGGTGGCGCCGCGCGGATAGGGTTGCCCGGGCCATATGGCCGTGATGGGCAGGTTTTCTGTCGCTTGTGAGTCCATCTCACTCCGCGAATGCGATCAGGCTGCGCAGTGGGATGCTGGCCCAGTCCGGACGATTGCCCAATTCGTAGCGTACTTCGTACAGGGCCTTCTCGATCTCGAACAGTTGCAGCAGCGGCCGTGCCGCCTCCAGCGACTCGTACAGGCCGCTCGCACACGCGATTTCGTCGTAGGCCGTGATGAAAGTCTGGCGCGTCTGCTGCTCCCATTTTTCGAGGTGGGGCTCCAGCTTGCCATTCTGGGCCGCCACCTGCGGGTTGCGCAGCGTCGCAGCCCGGCGTGCATAGGCGAAAGAACGCAACATGCCGGCGACGTCCGTCAGCGGCGAGTGTTTAATACGACGCTCGGCCAGCGTGCGACCCGGCTCGCCTTCGAAGTCGACGAGAATGAAGTCATTTCTGCGGACCAACACCTGGCCGAGGTGGTAGTCGCCGTGGCGGCGGGTCTTGATGCCTTTCGGGACGGTTGCCGCGGAAGCCTCGATGCGTCTCAACAGCAATGCGCGCCGCTTGAGCAGGGACTCTGCGTCCGCCGCGACTTCAGGCGGCAGTTGTGCTGCGCTGTTTACGAGCAGCTCGAGCGTTTTCCCGGCTTCCGTAAGCGCATGGGAGCGCCAGGTCGCGATGTCGCTCGCGGTGATGGGCTCCGGCGAGAAGGCGGGATCCGAGCTCGGTCTCGATAGCGCGACGTGCAACTCCGCCGTCCTGATGGCAAGTGTCTTCATCAGGGCCAGGTACAGGCCGTGCGCGTCCTCGGGCAGCGGTGCGCCGGTGCGGCGGTCCTCGAGAAAGCGCACCAGGTAGTTGACGGTGTAGTCCCATCCGTCGCCCTGGTTCATCACGAACGCTTGCAGCAGCGCGAGCGTCATGACAGTGCCGTCGTGGCTCTGGTATTCGACCGCGCCGGCGACCGGCACGATGTTGGGGAAGTGCGCGACTTCGGTAAGATATCTGCCGATTTCCAGCTCGGGGTTCACCCCGGGCTGCAGCTTCCGATAGATCTTGAGGAAGAACTGCTCTCCCACCCTGACGGTCGTGTTACTGCTCTGGGCCGAGCCCGGGGTCACCGTCAGGACAATGTTCGGATCGCCACGCAGCTCGGGATACAAGCTGGTCGCGGAGGGACGGATGTGGCCGAACTGAGTCTCCAGCTCCCGTGCGCCGCCGATCGCATCCACCACCACGCGACAGAAGTTTTCATCGACACAGGCATCGGCTAGAACGCCGACGGTGGCTTGCTGGCGTATGCGTGCGATGGCGGCGGGCTGGAGCTTCTTCCACCGCGACTCCTCGCCGTCCTCGACAGCGATGGCGAGCGGGATGAAGTATTGGTTGGTTTCTGTGTGACTCTCGATCGTGAAGATCGTGACGAGCCAGCGCTCGAGCGAATTCTCCCGCGCGCCATGGTCGATCAGCCGGGCGCTGACAATGGGTGCGCCCTTGCCGGCATACCAACGCTGAGCCGCGACGAATTGCGGAATGACGCGGGTTTCGAGCTGCACCCGCAGGCGGGTGGCCAGGTTTGAGCGCCAGGCAGCGACGCGCTCCGGAAAGAAGCTGTTCCAACCCTCCACGAGCACGAGCACGGGCAGGTCTTCCGGCGCCATACGCTCGTCGTGCCACGGCGGGGCCTGTGCTTCGCGACTGAGACGAAACCAATAGAAGCCGTAAGCCGGGAGAGTCAGGAAATACGGCAGCTCGCCGACAGGTGGAAACGCCGTGCTGCCCAGGAGCTCGATCGGTACGGTGCCCTTGTGATCCGCGAGGTCGATTTCGACCGGTTGTGCCGAGCGCGACAGATTCACGACACACAGGATGGTGTCGTCGCCGTACTGGCGCAGATACACCAGCACTTTGCGGTTGCCCGGACGGATGAACTTCAGGGTGCCGCGGCCAAAGGCCTGCGAGGTCTTGCGCACCTGGAGCATGCGCTTCATCCAATTCAACAAAGAGGAGCGGTCGCGCTGCTGTGCCTCGACATTGACCGCCTCGAAGCCGTAGATCGGGTCCATGATCGGCGGGAGAAACAGCTGCTGCGGGTCGGCGCGGGAGAACCCCGCGTTGCGGTCGAAGCTCCATTGCATCGGGGTCCGCACGCCATTGCGGTCGCCCAGAAAGAAGTTGTCGCCCATGCCGATCTCGTCGCCGTAGTAGATGATCGGCGCCCCCGGCATGGAGAGCAACAGGCTGTTCATGAGTTTGATGCGCTCGGCGTCGTTCTCGAGCAGCGGCGCGAGCCGGCGCCGGATACCGAGATTGAGGCGCGCGCGCGGATCGGCGGCGTACGCCTGGTACATGTAGTCGCGCTCGCGGCTCGTGACCATCTCGAGAGTGAGCTCGTCATGGTTGCGTAGGAAGATCGCCCACTGGCAATTGTCGGGAATGTCGGGTGTCTGCTCCATGATCTCCACGATGGGATGGCGATCCTCCTGGGCGATTGCCATGTACATGCGGGGCATCAGGGGAAAGTGATACGCCATGTGGCATTCGTCGCCGTCGCCGAAATAGTCGCGCACGTCCTCCGGCCATTGGTTCGCTTCCGCCAGCAGCATGCGATCGGCGTATTTCTCCGTGATGACCTGCCGGATCGATTTGATGATGGCGTGGGTTTCCTGGAGATTCTCGTTGCTGGTGCCCTCGCGCTCGACGAGGTAGGGAATGGCGTCGAGCCGGAACCCGTCCACGCCATAGGCGAGCCAGAATTCCATGATGCGGATGACGGCGCGCACCACGTGCGGGTTGTCGAAGTTGAGATCGGGTTGATGACTGAAGAAGCGATGCCAGTAGTAAGCCTTCGCTACCGGATCCCAAGTCCAGTTGGATGACTCGGTGTCGCGGAAGATGATGCGCGTGCCGGCGTAGCGATCGGGCGAGTCGCTCCAGACATAGTAGTCGCGCTTCGGTGAGCCGGGTGCTGCCCTGCGGGCAGCCTGGAACCACGGGTGCTGGTCCGAGGTGTGATTGATGACGAGCTCGGTGATGACACGCAGCCCGCGGTGGTGAGCTTCCTGGACGAAGGCGCGGAAGTCATCGCGCGTGCCGTACTGCGGATGGATGTTGTGATAGTCGGCGATGTCGTACCCGTCGTCCTTGCCCGGGGACGGGTAGAAGGGCAGCAGCCAGATCGTGTTGACGCCGAGATCCTGGATGTACTGCAGCTTGCGGGTGAGGCCGCGGAAGTCGCCGCAGCCGTCGTCGGTACTGTCGAAGAAGGCGCGGACGTGCACTTCGTAGATGACCGCGTCTTTGTACCAAAGGGGATCGCCGGCCGCCGGCCGATCGACTTGTGCGTTCATCCCGATACCCCGTTGTGCAAAGCAGTCCTCAGTGCAAGCAAGGACTATGCCTAGTTATGCACTATAAAAAATAGTCGAAATCGCGCTCCGTGCGGACCCGACGGCGGACGCGGAAGATGTGGGCGGGGGAGTGTTGCGGATCGAGCGACACGAAGTTACGGGCGCCACGCCAGAGGAAGCGGGCACCGGAGAGCAGGTCGTCCATCTGGAAGGTGGTTTCGGCCGGGAGACCCAGTGAGCGTAAGTCGATTGTCACCCACCCCGACTGCGCATAGTGGGGGTCGACATTCGCGACCACGAGCACCGATTCGGTGCCGGCGCTGTTCGTTTTGCTGTAGGCAATGAGGGAGTCGTTGTCGGTCTTGTGGAAGGCGAGGCTGAGATCGCTTTGCAGCGGGGGATTTTCGCGGCGGATGCGATTTACACGGGCGATGAATTCTTTCAGGCTCGTGGGGCTGTCCCGGTTCCAGGTGCGCAGCTGGTACTTCTCGGAATCGAGATATTCCTCGGCGCCGGATTCGCGGGCCCGGTCTTCCATGAGCTCGAACGCCGGACCGTAGATGCCATAGCTGGCGCCCAGAGTGGCGGCCAGCACCAGCCGCACCATGAAGGCCGGGCGGCCGCCGAACTGCAGATACTCGGGCAGGATGTCCGGGGTGTTGGGCCACAGGTTGGCGCGGAAGAATTCGCAGACGGGGCGCGCGGTGATCTCGGTGAAATACGTTTCGATTTCCCGCTTGGTGTTGCGCCAGGGAAAATAATTATAGGACTGCGTGAAACCGGCCTTGGCGAGGCGATACATCACCTTCGGTCGCGTGAAAGCTTCCGCCAGGAAGATGACGTCAGGCTGCCCTCGCTTGACTTCCGCGATCACCCATTCCCAGAACGCGAAGGATTTGGTGTGTGGGTTGTCAACACGGAAGATGCGCACACCCTGTGCGATCCAGAACTCGAACACACTTTTCAACTCCGCCCAGAGCGCTTTCCAATCGGGTGTCTCGAACCAGAACGGATAGATGTCCTGGTATTTTTTCGGCGGGTTCTCCGCATACTGAATCGTGCCATCGGGTCGTTTGAGGAACCACTCGGGATGCTCGCGCACGTACGGGTGGTCGGGAGTGCACTGGAAAGCAATGTCGAGCGCTATCTCGATGCCGCGCTCGCCCGCTTTACCGATGAGACGGCGGAAATCCTCGAGAGTCCCTAACTCGGGATGAACCGACTTGTGGCCGCCCGCCGCGCCGCCGATCGCCCAGGGGCTGCCCGGATCGCTGTCCTCCGCCTTCGGACGATTGTTCGGGCCTTTGCGTTCTGTGACACCGATCGGGTGGATAGGCGGGAGGTACAGGACGTCGAAGCCCATGGTGGAGATTTCCGGGAGCAGGGCTTCTACATCAGCGAACGTTCCATGTTGCCCGGGGGTGTGCCCCGCAGACCGTGGGAATAGCTCGTACCAAGTCGAATAGCGCGCGCGTTCACGGTCGACGTCGATCACCAGTGCGGGCTCGTGTCGGGCCACCGTCTGTGGGTCCGGACGTCGCCTCGATAGCTCGTGCACGGTGTCACTTTGTGCAAGCACGACCCGTTCTTCCCGGTCGCGTACGGGGTCAGCAACGGCATTCGCCCAGTCGTTCAGTGTGCGCGCTTCGGTCTCGCGCAACCGCTCTGAAACGGTGTGCGCGAGCGCGGCTCCCTGCCTCAGATCTAATTCTACGTCCTGGCCGGCTTCGTATTTTTTCGCGAGGCCTTGTCGCCACGTTTCCAGGTGATCGACCCAGCCTCCGACTGTGAAGAGATAGCGACCGAGGGTCTGGGCAGTAAACCGCGCCTGCCAGCGGTCGTTGCCCAGGGAAGTCATGGGCACCGCGTGCCAGTCCGATGTGCTTTCGTGACGGTAGAAGAGAGTAGCGGCGACGGCGTCATGCCCATCCGTGAAAACGTCGGCCTCAACAGCTACGCTTTCCCCCATCGATCGTTTGGCCGGGAAGCGGCCGCAGTCGACCTGCGGTGTGATGTTCTCGATGACGACACGGACTTTGCTCACCGCTGGGGCGCTCCTGAGTGATCAGTGCCACGCTCCCCGGCAGCAACTTCCGCTCCAGGGGTCACTCCGGAGTGAGAATGAGCATCGAAAGGGGCGGCAGCCGCAGATTCAGCGAGTGGAAGTGTCCATGAGAGGGCAATGGCGCCGCTTCGATGCCCCCGAAATTACCGATGTCGCTACCACCGTAATAGGCAGCATCGCTGTTCAGTCTCTCGATCCAGCGGCCGCCGCGCGGCACGCCGATCTGATAGTTATCGCGCGGCACCTGCGTGAAATTACACGCCACGAGCGCGATATCTCCCGAGCGACCCTTGCGCAGGAACACGATGACGCTCATGTCGCCGTTGTTGGCATCGATCCACTGGAAGCCGTCGGCGCTGAAATCGAGCTCGTACAGCGCCGGTGTCCTGCGATACAGGCGATTGAGGTCGCTCACCCAATTCTTCACACCGGCGTGCAACGGATATTGCAACACGTGCCACTCGAGGCTCTCGTCGTGCTGCCACTCGCGTTTCTGCCCGAAGTCGCAGCCCATGAACAACAGCTTCTTGCCCGGATGGGCCCACATGTACCCGAGCAGCAGGCGCAGGTTGGCAAACTTCTGCCATTCGTCGCCCGGCATCTTGCCGATCAGCGAGCCCTTGCCGTGGACCACTTCGTCATGGGAAATCGGCAGTACGAAGTTCTCGGTGAACGCGTACCAGATGCTGAAGGTCAGCTTGTTGTGTTGGTATTTGCGGAATATGGTTTCGGTCTGGAAGTAGGCCAGGGTGTCATGCATCCACCCCATGTTCCATTTCATGCCGAAGCCGAGGCCGCCCAGGTACGTCGGACGCGACACCATCGGCCATGCGGTCGACTCTTCGGCGATCGTCTGTGTGTCGGGATGATCCCGGTACACGGCGAGATTCAAGTTCTTCAGAAAACCCACGGCGTCGAGATTCTCGTGACCGCCGAAGCGATTCGGAATCCATTCGCCCGCTTTACGGCCGTAATCGAGGTACAGCATCGAGGCGACCGCATCCACCCGCAGGGCGTCGATGTGATACATGTCGAGCCAGAACAGCGCGTTGCTGGCGAGGAAGTTGCGTACCTCGGCACGGCCGTAGTTGAAAATCGAGCTGTTCCACTCGGGGTGAAACCCCTGGCGCGGATCGGCGTGCTCGTACAGGTGCGTGCCATCGAAGTAAGCCAGGCCGTGCTCGTCGGACGGAAAATGCGACGGCACCCAGTCCATGATCACGCCGATCCCACGACGGTGCAGGTGATCGACGAAATACATGAAATCCTGCGGAGTCCCGTAGCGGGACGTCGGCGCGAAGTAGCCCGTGACCTGGTAGCCCCAGGAGCCGTAGAACGGGTGCTCCATGATCGGCACCAGCTCCACGTGCGTGTAGCCCATTTCCGTCACATAGTCGCCGAGGGAATGGGCCAGCTCGCGATACGTCAGCGAGCGGTTGTGTTCCTCCGGCACCCTTCTCCAGGAGCCGAGGTGAACCTCATAAATCGACATGGGCGCATCGAGCGCGTTAGCGCGGGAGCGCGTCCTCATCCACTCTTCATCGCCCCATTCATACGACAGGTCCCAGACCACAGACGCGGTTCGCGGTGGCAATTCGGCGTAGAAGGCGAAAGGATCTGCCTTGTTGACGCTGTAACCCGCGTGTCGCGAGACGATGTGATACTTGTAGACCGCTCCGGGGGATACTCCCGGAATGAAGCCTTCCCAGATCCCGGACGAATCGCCGCGCGCCTCCAAAGAGTGGGAAGAGGGGTTCCAACCGTTGAAGTCGCCGACTACCGAGACCGAGGCCGCATTCGGCGCCCATACGCCAAAGTGAGTGCCCTTTTCGCGGCCTGATTGCCCGGATTCGATCGGGTGGGCACCCAGCTTCTCGTAGGCGCGCACGTGCGTGCCTTCGCGAAAGAGATAAATGTCCTGATCCGTTAGCAGCATCACTGGAGTCTAGCAAGTCTCATGCCTATATTGCGTCTTTTGCGGCGTCTCTCAGTCGTTATTTTCGGGATACTCATGACGAGCAGCACAGTGCAGGCCAACGATCCCCAACATCAATCGACTCCGATCGTGATAGGTCATCGTGGCGCGAGCGGTTATGTGCCGGAGCACACGCTCACGTCTTATTTCATCGCCATGCAGGACGGGGCTGACTACGTCGAGCCCGATCTCGTCATGACGAAGGACGGAGTTCTCGTGGCACGCCACGAAAATGAGATCGGAGGCACCACGGATGTGGCCGATCATCCCGAGTTCGCGTCCCGGCGCGCCGCCAAGGTCATCGACGGCACCTCGATAACCGGTTGGTTTACGGAAGACTTCACACTCGCCGAGCTCAAAACATTGCGCGCGCGCGAGCGCATTCCGGACACGAGGCCGGGTAACACGCGCTTCAATGGGCAGTTCGAGATTCCAACTTTCGAGGAGATCCTGTCCCTGGTGCACGGCGTCGAGGAGCAGCGCGATACCCACGCGCGGCAACTCGGCAAACCCGCGCCCCGTCACATCGGGGTGTATCCCGAGACAAAACATCCGACCTACTTCGCGGGGCTCGGGCTGCCGATGGAGAAGCTCCTGGTGCACACTCTCGAGCGTTACGGCTATAAAGGGCGCCACGGGTTGGCGTACATTCAGTCGTTCGAGGTGGGCAACCTCAAGGCTTTAGCCAAGATGACTCAACTGCCACTGGTACAGCTCATCGACGGGACCGGCGCGCCTTACGATTTTGTGGCGAAGCACGATCCGCGCACGTACGCCGACATGATCACGCCGGCCGGACTCGCGGAAATCGCAACCTATGCCCAGGCGATCGGGCCTTACAAGCTCCTCATCATTCCGCGTACGCCGGATGGGAAGCTCGGGGAGCCCACGGCCCTGGTAGCGGATGCGCATGCGCAGGGGCTGCTGCTGCACCCCTGGACGTTCCGCGCGGAAAACTACTTTCTGCCGTCGAATCTTCTGCGCGGTACCGATCCGGGCGCACACGGCAATCTCGAGTCGGAAATTCTTCCGTACCTGCGCGCCGGAATCGACGGTTTCTTCACTGACAATGCGGACGTGGGCTTCAAGGCCCGCGAGGAATTTCTCCACAATCATTGATATGACCCGGTGATATGAAAATACAGCTCACTCCTGTCGAAGCGCGCGTGATCGGTTGTCTCATCGAGAAACAAATCACGACACCGGATCAGTACCCGCTATCGCTCAACGCATTGGTCAATGCGTGCAATCAGAAGAGCAACCGCGATCCGGTGCTGGAGTTGGAGGAGCGGGTCGTGCAGCAGACCCTCGACGACCTGGCACGCAAACACTTCGTCGTCGAGAAGTCGGGATTCGGCAGCCGCGTCCCCAAGTACCAGCACAGGTTCTGCAACACCGAGTACGGTACGCTGAAGCTCGATCCGCAGGAGCTGGCAATCGTCTGTGAGCTGTTGGTGCGAGGACCGCAGACACCGGGCGAGTTGCGCACTCGGGCGGCGAGGATGGCGACGCTTGGCGATGTGTCGGAAGTGGAGGCGGCGCTGACGCGGCTCAGTGAGCGCGAGGACGGGCCTTTTGTGGTGCGGCTGGCCCGCGAGCCGGGGCGGCGCGATTCGCGCTATGCGCATTTGTTTAGTGGGCCGGTAGAGGGCGACAAGGAGGAGCGGCGTGTCGAGACTCATTCATCCACTACCACGCCTGAAACCGCGTTTCCGGATATGCGGCAGGAGGAACGGCTCGAGCGTCTGGAGGACGAGGTTCGGGCGCTGCGTGCGGAGTTGAATGAGCTGCGGGCGCGGTTGGGAGACTAGTTCGATCTCTTCCGTCCGCCGCCGGGGCCGACGAACACCAGTGCGTTTCCGACACCGTCCGAAGGGGGCGCCTTCGCCGCATTCTCCAGAATGAGTTTGGCCCGTGCGGCGGCGGCCTTGGACTCTTCCTCGGCCTGGTGAGCTTCCACGGGGTAGGCCAGCAAGTAACCCTGCACTGCCAACGGCCCGCAATGTGACAGGAACTCGAGTTGTGCCGGGCGTTCCACGCCCTCGGCGACGACCTGCAACCCCAGGCCGTGACAAAGTGCAACTATGGAGCGAACGATCGCTGCCGAACGGGGGTTCGTATCGATACCCTCGATGAGCATGCGGTCGAGCTTGACGCGCGTGATCGGCAACTGCTCGAGCGACGTGAGCGACGAGTAGCCGATTCCAAAATCATCCAGCGCAATCGACACGCCCAGTTCGCGCAGGCGACGCAGTGAATCGATCGTGGTCGCCCCGGTCTGGAACACGGTCTCGGTCAACTCCAACTCCAGGGCGCTGGCCGGCAGACCGGTTACTTCGAGGGCGCGGGCGACGTGTCCGACGAAGTCACTCTCGAGGAACTGCGGCGGCGAAACATTGATCGCCACGCACGCCCGGTGCCACCCCTGCGCGCGCCAGGCCGCGACCGTGGAGGTTGCCGAACGCAACACCCAGTCCGTGAGCTCGTGGATGAGGCCGGTCTTTTCCGCGATGTGAATGAACTCGGTGGCGGTGGCAATGCGACCGTCCGGTTTGCGCCAGCGTAGCAGCGCCTCGAGGCCGGTGACCTCGAAGGTATGCAGCGCCACCTGCGGCTGGAACATCAGCATCAGATCGCCCGCTTCAACGGCCTTGCGCAGCGACTGCTCGAGGCGGAAGCGCTGTGCCGCGGCGTCATAAAGCTCGACCTTGTACAAGGCGAAACGATTTCGTCCCAGCTCCTTGGCCCGGAAGAGCGCGACGTCGGCGGCCCGGAGCAACCCTTCGGCATCGTCGGCGTGATCGGGATAGAGGCTTGCCCCAACACTGGCGCTCGTCGAGAGCGCACGCCCGTCGATGGTCAGAGGGTGTTGCAACGTCGTAACGATCGCTGCCGCGCGACTCTCCACTTCCTCGACCGATTTGACATCCTCAATCAGAACGGTGAACTCGTCGCCGCCCAATCGCGCGAGTAGCCCAGCGCCACCACCCGCGGCCCCTTGTAGCCGTCTCGCGATGCCTTGCAGGACGCGATCGCCAAAGTTGTGGCCGAGGGTGTCGTTGATCGACTTGAAGTTATCCACGTCCACGAACAGCAGCGCAATACGTTGGTTGCTCGCCTTCGCGCGCATCAGAGCGTTGGCGAGGCGTGCCGACAACTGTCGACGATTGGGAAGCTGCGTGAGCGGGTCGTGGTGAGCGAGGTGATGAAGTTGCCGTGTTCGCTCGGCGACGTGCCGCTCGAGCTCGACCTGGTGCGCCCGTAGTTGCGCCTCGGCGCTGGAAATGTGGTCGGCCATCGTGTTGAACGATTCCGCCAACTCGTCGATCTCAGCGGATCCGCCGCGCGGAGCGCGCGCATCGCGGTTGCCGCTGGTCATCGATCGGATGGCAACGGTCAGCCGGCGCACCGGCAGGCTGATACTAAGAGCCAGGGCAACCGAGACGATGAGCACCAGGCCGAGCACGGCGGCTCCCGTCATTGTCAGGGTGTGCTCCGCGATCTGCGCTGACGAGGCGGCGTGTTCCGCCGCTTGCAGAAGCCCGAGCCGTGCCGGGTCCTGGAGTTGTTCCTCCACCACCGCGGTGAGGGCGGCGCTATCTTCCAACAGCTCACGCCGCGCGGGACCGTTCGCCGCGTCGAAGTGCTCTATTGCAACCCGGAGGCGCGTAGCGGTCGCGAAGTCTTCATGGACGAGGTCCAGCCATGCCTTGCCGGGCGACTTCTGCAGCTCCGCCGAGTGAGCGCTCAGGACCGTGGCGAAGTCCTGTTCTCTGCGCGCCATCGCCGCGCCGACAGAAAAATTGCCGCGGATGGTCGCGATGGCAACTTCGAGCTCGGAGAGCGAGCGCTGCGCGATGACCTGGGTACCGTTGATGGCCATTCCGGCACCACCCGCGGAGGCGACATAGTGATAGACGCGATCGAGGGCCGCATTGCGCTCGTCCACCCACTGCGCGCGTTGGGCAGCGCTTTTCGCAAGTTGTTGGCCGCTCGCGATGTGGTTGGATAGTTGTGTGCGAAGTTGGGTGGCCGGCTGCGTAATCGAAGGAGCGGGCGTGCTGTCGTAGTACGCCGTGAGTGCGCTTTGCAGCGCGTCACCGGCCGCGGTGATGGTGCTGAAGTCAGAGGAGCGCCCCGCCTGGAGATATTCGCTTACCGAACGATCGAAGGCGACCAGCCCTTCGAGTACGGCGCTCGCGCGACGCGCCAGCGGCTCGCTTTCGCTCTGCATAGTCCGAACCGCGTCGGTCGCCTGACGAGTGGTCCGTGTCGCCAGTTCATGGCCCATGAGAATCACGGCCGCCACGGCCGCCAGGCCCAGAGCCAGGCGGCTGCCGATCCCAATACGCGGTCGCCAGCCACGGCGGCGCACCGCTACGAGGGCGGGCAGGGCGGCGGGCGGCTCAGAAGCATGCGTCTCGGGGGGCGTGTTCTGCATATGACATAAGTCGCGACTGAGAGACTTCCTTGTCCCGCGTTGGCGGCCTTTTTCCCACGGGCATCATGCGCTGTGGGCCGGGCGACTTCCGTGGCAAGGATCGCATAAAGCGCGGCAGTATTTCAGCTGGGGCGAGGCTGGAGGCCGCTGGGGGCCCGCTAGCCCCGTTGTTTGCCTTATACTAGGGGTATGACCGACAGCCTTAGGACCTCATGAGCGAGATCGCCGACACTTTTGACTCGGCCTTCACCAAAGCCGTCGATCTGGGCAATCGGCTCGCGGACAAGGATAAGGACGCCGACCTCTGGGACATCGCGGACGGGTTGCTGGCGGGTGCGCTGCAGTACTGGTTGTATTCGCGCCAGCCTTGCGGCGATCCGCGCTGTCAGGATTGCATGCCCATCAGCACCGCTGAAGGTCGCATGGCGGAGCTGAAACGACTGATGGAGCAACTCGCTTCCGAGAGCGAGTATTTCCACACGCCGACCGACGCAAACGCCGGCCGCGCGTAGGGGCTAGGCGGGTACTGCCGCCGTCCGCGATACCTCATCCAGGGCCTGCTCGAAGATGTTGAAACCTTCTTTCAACAGGGCGTCGGGAATCGTCAGTGGCGCGAGAAAACGGATCACGTTGCCGTAGACTCCGCACGACAACAGGATGAGGCCGCGTCGGCCGGCCGCCTGCACCAGGGCCTTGGTGAGCTCCGGGTCCGGTTGCTCGGCGCTGCAATTCTTCACCAACTCGATGGCCACCATAGCGCCGAGCGCACGCACGTCACCCACCGCGGGAAAGCGCACCTGCAGTCCTTTCAGACGTGATGTCATGAAGTGGCCGATGTGCTGCGCGCGGTTCAGCAGCTGCTCCTCGCGGATGACTTCCAACACCGTCAAACCCGCCGCGCAGGCGAGCGGCGAGCCGCCGAACGTGCCGCCGAGTCCGCCCGGGCCGGGCGAATCCATGATGTCCGCCTTGCCGATCACTGCTGACAGTGGCACGCCGCCGGCCACGCTCTTGGCGATCGTCATGAGATCCGGCTCGACCCCGGAGTGCTCGATCGCGAACATGCGACCTGTGCGGGCGAAACCCGTCTGGATCTCGTCCACGATGAGCAGGATGCCGTGTTGGTCGCACAGGGCGCGCAGCTTGCGCAGTAACTCGGTGGGCGCTACGTAGAAGCCGCCTTCGCCGAGCACGGGCTCGATGATGATGGCCGCGACGCGAGCCGGGTCCACATCCGCCTTGAAGAGTTGCTCGATCGCCTGCAGGGACTGTTCGACAGTGGTCCCGTGGTAGGCCATCGGGAAGGGCACGTGATAGACCTCGGGCAGCATCGGTCCGAAGCCCGCCTTGTAGGGCTGCACTTTCCCGGTGAGGCTGATGCAGGCGAGGGTGCGCCCGTGAAAGCCGCCGGAGAAGGCGATTACGGCGGATCGCTTGGTGTGGAAGCGCGCGATCTTGATCGCGTTCTCGATCGCTTCGGCACCAGTGCTGAGGAAAATCGTTTTCTTCGGGGTCTTGCCCGGCGCCAGCTCGTTGAGTTGCTCCGCGAGCGCAACGTAGCTTTCGTAGGGCGTTACCTGGAAGCAGGTGTGGATGAACCTGTCGAGCTGCCGCGCGATCGCTTCCTTCACCCGCGGGTGCACATGGCCGGTGTTGAGAACGGCAATGCCGCTCGCGAAGTCGATGTAGCGCTTGCCTTCCACGTCCCAGAGCTCCGCGTTGGAAGCGCGGTCCGCGTAGACGGCCAGGGAATTCGAGACCCCGCGCGGAATGGCATTTTTCCGGCGCTCGTGCAGATCGGCATTCGACGTCAAGATGGATTCTCCGGCGCGGGTGACGAAACGTACGGCATTCTATGCGAATTCGCCCCGGTAGGGCTCAGGCCTGCGGGTGGCGGGGTGCGAGGGAGCGCCGGACCCTCTACAATGGCCGCCCCCCGTTGCCGTGGAAGTGACTGTTTTGAGCGAAATTCCTTCCCCTGTCCCCGGCCAGGCGATCACCACCGAGGTGGTCATCATCGGGGCCGGCCCCTGTGGGCTGTTTCAAGTGTTCGAGCTGGGGCTGCTCGGGATCAGCGCCCATGTGGTGGACTCCCTGCAGCATCCCGGCGGGCAGTGCGCCGAGCTGTACCCGGAAAAACCGATTTACGACATCCCGGCGCTGCCGGTCTGTGGCGCCCAGGAGCTCGTCGATCGCCTGATGCAGCAGATCGCGCCGTTTCACCCCGCCTTCCACCTCGGCCAGGAAGTCCTGGAGTTCGCGCGCCAGGAGAGCGGCCGTTTTCATATCCGCACCGCCACCGGCACGACGTTCGACGCGGGTACTGTGGTCATTGCGGCTGGGGTGGGCTCCTTTCAGCCCCGTCGTATCGGCATCGAAGGCTCGGAGGCCTTCGAGGGCTCGGCGCTGCATTACCGGGTGAAGAATTCCAGCAGCCTCCACGGGCAGGATCTCGTCATTTTCGGCGGTGGTGATTCGGCGCTCGACTGGACCCTGGAGCTCCTACCCAAAGCGCGCAGCCTCACGCTCGTCCACCGGCGTCCCGACTATCGCGCGGCGCCGGCTTCGGTCGCGAAGATGCAGGAGCACGTGGCGGCGGGGCGCATGCGGGTGTTCGAGGCATTGCCCCACTCGTTCATCGTCGACAACGGCAGCCTGCGTGGAGTCAACATCAAGGCACGCGATGGTGCCAGCCACGCTTTGAATGCCGACCAGTTGCTGGTGTTCTTCGGGTTGCATCCGAAGCTGGGCGCCATCGCCGAGTGGGGGCTGGAGCTCGAGAAGAAAGCTCTCAAGGTGGACACCGAAAAGTTTCAGACGAATCTGCCGGGCGTGTTCGCCGTCGGCGATATCAACACCTATCCGGGCAAGAAGAAACTGATCCTGTCGGGCTTTCACGAAGCCGCGCTCGCGGCGTTCGCGATCCAGCACCATCTGTACCCGCAGAAGAAACAGTTCCTGCAGTACACGACCACGAGCCCGATCATGCACCAGAGGCTGGGTGTACCGGACTAGGAGCAGCGGATCCGGGAGCGCGAATAAAGGGGTTCCCGCGCGCAACGGTTGCGACGGCCGTGATTCAATCCAGATGTCACAATTTACCGTGAGGAGACGATGATGAAGTTGATGCGAAATACACTGGCCGCGGTGGCCCTCGTTGCAGTGCAGGCACTGCTGATGTCCGCGCCGGCGGCGGCAGCCGACGATGCGTGCAAACTCGAGATCACCGGCAACGACCAGATGCAGTATGACAAGAAGGAGCTGGCTGTTCCCGGGACCTGCAAGCAGGTCACCCTGACGATCCACCACGCTGGACAGTTGCCCGCGGCCGCGATGGGCCACAACTGGGTGTTGGTCAGCACACCGGATCTGACGGCGGTCGCCAATGCCGGCATGGGCGCGGGGCTTGCCAGTAACTACATCGTCGCGGATGACAAGCGCGTCCTGGCGCACACGAAGGTCGTTGGCGGCGGTCAGTCGGACACGATTACGTTCTCGACCGCCAGCCTCAAGGCCGGTGGCGACTACTCGTACCTGTGCACCTTCCCCGGTCACAACGCGCTGATGCGCGGCAAGTTCAAGTTCGGCTGATTGCCGGAGGCGCTCGAGACAGTGGACCAACGCATCGCCGACCTGTTGACGCTGCTCGAGCTCGAGCAGTTGGAAGTCAATCTATTCCGCGGCGAGAGCCGCGACATCGGCAGCCCGCAGGTCTTCGGCGGGCAGGTGCTCGGGCAGGCCCTCTCCGCCGCTTCGGCGACGGTGGAGGGTCGCATCGTCCACTCACTGCACGCCTATTTCCTGCGACGGGGCGATTTCAACGCCCCGATCGTCTACCAGGTCGATCGCAGCCTGGACGGCCAGAGTTTCGCGAACCGCCGGGTCGTCGCGATTCAACACGGCAAGCAGATATTCAACATGACCGCCTCCTTCCAGGTGCCGGAGGAGGGCTTCGAGCACCAGGTGGATATGCCGCGGGTGCCGCTGCCGGAGGAGTTGGTCGATACCAGCGTGCCGCCGTTCGAATTCCTGGAGCGCCTGCCCGAGCGTATGCGGCGCTTCTTCGAGCAGCCGCGGCCGTTCGAATTCCGCTCGGTGCAGCCGATCGAGTACATCAGTCCCCGGCGGGCCGAGCCGGCCCGGCAGGTCTGGTTCCGCGCGGTCGGCCGCTTGCCGGATGACGAGAAGCTGCATCGCTGCCTGTTGGCCTATGTGTCGGATTATTTTCTACTCGATACCGCGACCCTGCCGCACGGCGGCTCCTTCCCGCACAGTTCCCTGATCATGGCCAGCATCGATCACGCGATGTGGTTCCATCGCCCGCTGCGGGTCGACGAATGGCTGTTGTATGCGGTGGAGAGCCCCAGTGCTTCGGGTGCACGCGGCTTCGCGCGCGCGGGCCTATTCGCGCTCGATGGCCGCCTGGTCGCCAGCACCGCGCAGGAAGGGCTCGTCCGCATCAAGAAAGCCCAGGCTCCTTAGGAGAATGGCCCTCCTTGCCATAGCGTTTGCTTTGGCGGCGGGAACGACAGCCGGCGCGGACGTCGACGCACTCCAACAACTCTGGTCCGGAACACGCGATACCAGTGAGCAGGTCGTTGTCGCCAATGACAATGGAATCAACTCCTGGCCCGAGAGCAGCGAGCGGCGGGTGCGCGCCGTGGTCGAGCCGGTGGCGGTGCCGTGGCTCGGTGCGCACGTGCTGTACTTCGAAGAATTTCTCCACGACGATCCGGACAATCTGCGCCGGCAGCTGTTGGTAAAGCTGGAGCCGGCCGAGCCGCCGGCACGCGGCGTGCGCGCCCGCCTGTTCACTTTTGTCAGGCCGCGCGCCTGGATTCATCTGCATCTGCGGCCAAGCCGGCTCGCCACTCTCATGAGCGACGATATTGTGACGACCTCCACGTGCGATCTCATGTTCACGCGCGAAGGCGACCAGTTTCGCGGCAGCACCATCGGTCACCGGTGTCTGGACATACGCGCGCCGACGAGCCGTTATGTCGAGTATCAGCTGCTCATTGGCCAGGATCTCTACTGGTACCGCCGCCGGCTGCTGCGCAAGACCGACGGCGAGGTGCAGGAGGAGGTCATCGGCTTCAACTGGTTCGAGCTCAACACGACACAGCTCTACACGTGCCGGATCGACTGGACCTCGAGCGGACGGCCGCAGGATCTGCGGCCCCTGTTGCGGCTCGATGTGCAGGACCAGGGCGGCCGCGGACGGTTTGTGACCCCGGACGGCCGCAAGCTCGAGATCACGCTACACAGTGATGACTGGCCGTTTGCCGTCGAGCGCGACGCACTGATTCTCGTGGTGCAGGACCAGGGCGCGGAAATACCGTTTGCGACGGCCTGGTCCTCCATCGACGCGGAGGAAATCTCTCTGACGCTCGGCTGGCTGCGGATCCGCTGCGGGCCCGCCGCGCCCGATCCGGAAGAGCTGAGCGTCAGTGCGGCGCCTTCTGCACCAAAACGTCGATATCCTGCATCAGCACCGGGTTGAACCGCTCCGGCACCTCCATCATCAGGAAGTGGCCGGTGTGATCGAGCACATCGGCCTTGAATCCCGGCAGGTACTTACGGATGCGTACCTCGTCGGTGGGGCCGAGGTCGGAGTTGATTGCCAACACCGGCACATGGATGTCGGGCAGGAGTGTTGCAAAATCCATGGCGAGCAGGGACTGCATGGAAGGGATGCCGATCTGCGGCGGCTCGCGTGACATGTCGTAAGCGACCTTCTGCACGAAGGCCGGGTTCGCGCCCTTCTCGAACATCGCATTGATCACATAGTCGCGCGTCGCCTCGATGAAGTGGTCACGGAACGGCGCCAGCTGACGGTTGATTTCCTGCGGGCGCATGGGCGGCAGCCCGATCGACTTGAGTGAATCGACCGCGATGATGCCGATGACGCGATCACCAATGCGGCGCGAAGCTTCCAGCGCCACATCGGCGCCCATCGAGTGGCCGACGAGTACGATCTGACGATTCTTCAACTGTCGCACCACTGTCGCGACATCCTCGCCATAGTTACCCATCGACCAGTCGGTCCGATTTCTCTCGGAGGCACCGTGCCCGGCGAGGTTCACGGCTACCACGGTGTACTTGGGTTTCAGAGCCTCGATCTGGGCGCTCCAGTAGTTGGCATTGCCCGCCCAACCGTGGATGAGGACGATGGCGGGCTCGCCAGTTCCCCAGACGCGGTAGTCGATGTGGACACTGTCGGGAGTCAGGGCGAGTTGCGGCAGGCCATCGACGTGCGGCGGTTCACCGAGGGATAACGTGGTTTTGTCGGCGGTTGGCGACGGAGCCGTCCCCTTGTTGCATGCCGTTACGCTCAGTGCAGCGAGCAACGCGCAGATCGCAATCCGACAGTGACTCATGAGACGGCTTTACCCTTGCAGCTGTTTGGGGCGCATCATAACCGCAACGGTTTTGGCCTAGCGCAGGACTTTGCCCGGATTGAGAACACCGTTCGGGTCCAGCGCTTTTTTAACGGCACGCATGAGATCGATCTCCACCGGCGAGGCGTAGTGCTCGAGCTCTCCGACTTTCAGCCTGCCGATGCCATGTTCGGCGCTGAAGCTGCCGCCGAATTCGCTCACCAGGTCGTGGAGGGCGCGTTTGATCGCGGGCTCGCGCGCCAGAAAGATGTTGCGATCGGAGCCCGGCGCCTGGTTGAGATTGAAGTGGAGGTTGCCATCGCCGACGTGACCATAGATGACGAGCCTGCCATCCGGAACGTTATCTTCCACCCAGCGTGAGGCGCGCTCCACGAAGTCGGGCAGCGCCGTGATCGTGACCGAAATGTCGTGTTTCAGACTTGCGCCGTCGATGCGTTGGGCCTCGGGTATCGTTTCGCGCAGCTTCCACAGTGCCTTGCGCTCACGCTCGTTGCGTGCCAGGGCGGCGTCGAGTACGAGACCGTCCTCCAACGCCGCTCCGAGTGCCTCCTCCATGATCGTATCGAGAGGATCCGCGGCGCGTGCGGAAGTGAGCTCGCAGAGTACGTACCACGAGTAAGGCTGTTGTAGGGGATCGATCACACCAGGGATGTGTTGCGTCGTGAGCTCGACCCCGATACGGGGGAGGAGCTCGAACGAGCTGATGCGGTCGCCGCTCGCGTCCCGCAGACGCGCGAGAAGGTCTACTGCTGCGCGTACTTTCGGTACCGCCACGAACGCGGTCGCGGACGAGCGTATTTTGGGAAATAGCTTCACGCTCGCGGCGGTGATGATGCCCAGCGTGCCCTCGGCGCCGAGGAACAGCGACTTGATGTCATAGCCGGTGTTGTCCTTGCGGAGTGCGCTCAGGGAAGACAGCACGCGGCCATCAGCGAGCACCAATTCCAGTCCCAACACGAGCTCGCGCATCATTCCATAGCGAAGTACGCTCAGGCCGCCGGCGTTGGTCGACAGGTTGCCGCCGATCTGGCAGGTGCCCTCGGAGCCGAGACTGAGAGGAAAGAAGCGCTCGGCCTCGTCGGCCGCACGTTGCACGTCTGCCAGGATGCAACCCGCTTCGGCGACGAGCGAATAGTTGAGGGCGTCGACGCCGCGGATGCGGTTCATTCTCCGCATCGAGACCACGACCTGGTTTCCGGACTCGTCGGGCGTGGCGCCACCACAGTAGCCCGTGTTGCCTCCGTGGGGGACCACGCCGATCCGGTTCTCGTTGCAGAACCGGAGGAGGCGCGAGATCTGCTCTACCGAGCGCGGCACGATCACCGCCAGGGCGCGCCCCTGGTAGAGTTGGCGGTGATCGGTCAGGTAGGGAGCGATGTCGGCGACATCGGTCAGAATGCCGTCGGGGCCGACTATATCGACGAGTGTTTGCCTGGCGAGCGTCGTCATCCGACTTGCCGGGCGCCAGTCGGCGGCCGCATGTCGGGATTAACGCTCCTCTTCGGCCTCATCCTCGTCGTCATCGAAATCGTCATCATCCTCATCGTCGTCTTCGTCATCCTCGTCGAAGTCTTCGTCGTCCTCGTCGTCTTCCTCGTCCTCTTCGGGCTCCGACCAGCCCTCGGGCTCGTCCGTGTGTTCGAGATCCATTTCGTGCCACGCTTCGATGTCGATTTCCTCGATGTCGCCATCGAGATATTCAATCTCGACCAGCTCCGAGTCCTCATCGACGGACAGCACGCGGAACGACTCTTCTTCTTCCAGGTTCTCGTACCATTGGCCCGGAACCGGCTCGTAATCTCTGCTCACCGCTCGCTTCCTCGAAGTCATCAAATTTTTGGCGGCGGTAAGTTTAGGGGCTGCGGTCGGCCGGGGCAACGAGTGTGTCGGGGTGGTGGCCGCGCGGTAAACGCGCCGCCGCCTTGCGGCCGCGCTTCGGTTTAACTGTAATGCTCAGGGGTCCATGACGCCTGTGCGTGGGTAGTTTGCATATTCGTCGCCACGTTCCGGGGCAGTACCGGGCCCGATTGAGTATAGTTTTCGCACCATGAACGCCCAAGTTCCCGAAAGCGCCTCACCCCTGCAGCAGGCCCGCCGCATTGTCGTGAAAGTCGGTTCCGCGCTCCTCGTCGATGCCGAGACGGGGCGGATCAACCGTGCCTGGCTCGAGACTTTGATCGAGGACCTCCTGCGCCTGCGCAAGCGGAATCAGCAAGTCATCCTGGTGTCTTCGGGCGCCATCGCGCTCGGGCGCCGGGAACTCAAGTTGGCGAAGGGGCCGTTGCGACTCGAAGAGAGCCAGGCCGCCGCCGCTGTCGGGCAGATTCGCCTGGCACACGCCTATAAGGAGTTGCTGGAAAGTCGCGAAGTGACGGTGGCGCAGGTGTTGCTCACCCTCGAGGACAGCGAGCGGCGCCGTCGTTACCTTAACGCGCGCGCCACGCTCGAGGCCCTTCTCGCCCTCGGTGCGCTTCCGGTCATTAATGAGAACGACACGGTCGCCACCGCGGAGATCCGCTATGGCGACAATGATCGTCTCGCGGCCCGGGTTGCGCAGATGGCGGGAGCGGATTGTCTAATCCTGCTGTCCGACGTCGAGGGATTGTTCACGGCCGATCCGAACAGGGATCCCAACGCGCAATTCATCCGCGAAGTGCGGCAGATTACCCCCGAGATCGAATCCATGGCGGGGCGTTCCGCTTCGGATGTCGGCTCGGGCGGCATGACGACGAAAATTCTTGCCGCAAAAATCGCGATCTCGGCGGGCTGCCACATGTGCATCGCGTCGGGACACCAGGCGCATCCTGTTGGCCGGATCGAGGCGGGGGCTCGCTGCACGTGGTTTGTGCCGACTGCCTCACCCGTTGCTGCCCGAAAACAGTGGATAGCGGGAACCCTGCGTCCGGCCGGTTCGGTCTCGATTGACGCTGGCGCACTGCGTGCGCTTCTCGAGGGTAAAAGTCTCCTGCCCGCGGGTGTCGTCGAGACGCGTGGGCGATTCGAGCGCGGCGATACCGTGAGCATCCTGCGAGCCGATGGTACTGAGATCGCCCGTGGGATCATCGCCTACTCGGATCTCGATGCGGTCAAGATCATGGGGCGGAAGTCTTCGGAGATCGAAGGTATTCTCGGTTTTAGGGGACGCCACGAGATGATTCACCGGGACAATCTCGTGCTTGTCCGTCACGACGCGCCGCCTGTGCACGAATCCGAGCAAGCCACTCAATGAACGCTCACCTGGACTCCAAGATCGGCGAGCTCATGGAGGGGCTTGGCAAGGCCGCGGTAGAGGCGGCTGGGGTGTTGGCTCTGGCCAACACCGAGAGGAAAAACACAGCACTTTCCGTGGCGGTGGCGGCCGTTCGCGCCCGGCGAGGCGAGATTCTCGCTGCCAATGAGCGCGACATGTCGGCCGCACGCGCGGCGAAGTTGAGTGGCGCGCTTCTCGATAGGTTGCAGCTCGATGAGAAGCGCGTGGAGGGTATCGCACGCAGCATCGAGGAAGTCGTGGCGCTTCCCGATCCGATCGGAACCACCGTGGCGGACTGGGATCGCCCCAATGGGCTACGCATTCAGCGGGTCCGTGTGCCGCTGGGCGTGATCGGCATCATCTACGAAAGCCGTCCCAACGTGACTGCCGATGCGGGCGCGCTGTGCCTGAAATCCGGCAACGCCGTGATACTGCGCGGCGGGTCGGAGAGCCAGTATTCGAGCGCAGCGATCCATGCCTGCCTGGTTGAGGGGCTGCGGGCGGTCGGATTACCCGAAGCCTGTATTCAACTCGTACCCACCACCGACCGGGCCGCTGTTGGCTACATGTTGGCGGGCATGGCCGACTATATCGACGTTATCGTGCCGCGCGGGGGCAAAAGCCTGGTCGCGCGGGTCCAGAAGGAGGCCCGGGTGCCGGTTATCGGCCACCTGGAGGGAAATTGCCACGTCTACGTCGATCGCGACGCCGACGTCCGTATGGCTCGTGCCATCGCGTTGAACGCGAAGATGCGGCGTACTGGTGTTTGCGGGGCCGCTGAGACGTTGCTGGTCGATCGAGCCTGCGTTGATACGCACCTCGCGCCGATCATCGAGGATCTGCTCGCTGCGGGCTGCGAGGTTCGTGGCGACGCCACGGTGCAGAAGGTCGATTCACGGGTGCGTCCGGCGACCGAGGATGACTGGTACACCGAGTACCTCGATTCGATCATCGCGGCGCGTGTGGTTGATGGTGTGGATGCGGCTATCGCGCATATCGCCAAGTATGGCTCGGCTCACACCGAGTCTATCGTGACGGAAAACGACGCCACCGCCGAACGATTTCTCACGCAAGTCGACAGCGCGATAGTGCTCCACAACGCGTCGACACAGTTTGCCGACGGCGGCGAGTTTGGGATGGGGGCGGAGATCGGGATTTCGACCGATCGGTTCCATGCGCGGGGGCCGGTGGGGGCGGAGCAGTTGACGAGTTATAAGTATGTGGTGCGGGGGAAGGGGCAGGTTAGGCCGTGACGTGCCGATTCAACTTCGTTACGCCGCCGCGGAGCGAATAGATCGCGTTGACGCCCCGCGAGCGCAGTTCCTGGGTTGCCGCGAGGCTTCTTCGGCCGCTCGCGCACACTAACAACGTCTTTCCGTTCGGCGTAAACGCCGGGTTTCCGTGGAGGAGCTGCGCCATCGGAATGTGCCGCGCGTTTCGGGTCGGCGTCGGGATCTCTTCGAGCTCCTGCGGCTCGCGGATGTCGATGATCTCGAAGCCGGCGGCGCGCGCTTCGTCCAGCGATGCGAAGTCGACTTCGAGGGGTGTCGTGTCTGCTTGCGCTTGCGTCAGTGCCCGCGCCGGCGAAGTTTGAGCATGCCCGGGATGCGCGGCTGCTCGTTTCGCCCGCACCCGAGAGATCGACATCGTGAGCAGGTCCAATACCAACACCTCGTCGCCGAGCTGACCCGGCAGGTCCAGCAGTAACTTCAACGCCTCGAAGGCCTGCAGGCTGCCAAATGTGCCCGGAACGGGGCCGAGCACGCCGGCCTCGGCGCAGTTGCCGACGATCCCGTCGCGCGTGGCCTCCGGCCAGACGCAGCGGAGGCAGGCGCCGTCTTTGTCAGGTCGCACGACCTGGATCTGCCCTTCGTACTGGTACACGCTCGAGAAGATCACCGGCACGCGTTTCTGGACGCAGACGTCGTTCAACAGGAATTTGGTAGAGAAATTGTCGGTGCAGTCGATGATCAGGTCATATTGACCGATCATTTCCGGCGCCGTGGTTGCGTCCAGGCGCACTGGGTGCGTGCGGACATCGACGTCGGGATTGAGCGCTCGCACTCGCGCGGTTGCCAATTCGGCTTTCAGTTTGCCGACATCGGCCAAGGCATACATTGTTTGCCGATGGAGGTTGGAGGCTTCGAGGCGATCGCCATCCACCAGGCCGAGGCGGCCGATACCGGCGCCGGCGAGATAACTGATGACGGGGACGCCGAGGCCGCCGCAGCCCACGACGAGGACCCGGGCGGCACGCAGTTTCCCTTGGCCTTGCGGGCCAACTTCCTTGAGGGCCATCTGGCGGGAGTAGTCAGGAATTGGAATGGGTGCTTGGGCCGTGGCGGCCGAGTGTTGGTGCTCGTGGCTGTGGTCGCCGGAATGCTGATGCCCGTGGTCATGCCCGCCGGCATGGTCATGCCCCTGCGCGTGCGTGGCCACCTGACCCAGGTCCTGCGTTGGCGCCGCGCAGCGCTCGCAATTCACCCACCCTGAGTCGCCATTCTCGTAGTGCTCCTTCTTCCAGATGGGCACACGATGTTTGACCTCATCGATAATGTAGCGGCAGGCGCGGAATGCTTCGTCCCGGTGTCGCGCGCTAGCACCAACATAGACAGCCATGTCCCCGATGGCGAGGTCGCCGATGCGATGGACGCAGGCCGCGTGCTCGATGCCAAAGCGCTCGATGGCCTCAGCAATGATGCGTTCTCCTTCCTTCACCGCGAGCGGCTCGAACGCTTCGTACTCGAGGTGTCGGACGCTCAAGCCTTCGTTGTGGTTGCGTACGAGACCCTCGAACGACGTGTAGCCCCCGCACGCAGGATCGGCGAGCTCGGCGCGCACGGAGGGTACATCGATGGCAGTGCGACTAAAGCGAAACTTAGCCATTGAACTAACTCGCTACTTCAGCCGCCCGCGACCGGCGGAATGAATACGACTGAATCACCATCCGCGAGCGCATGGGTCCACTCTCCGAATTCGGCGTTTACCGCTACACGCAGCATTTCCGGGGCGAGCGAAAATGGGTGGCGAGCTTTCAGCTCCTCGTACAACTCCCGCGGCGTGCGCGCGGTAGTCTCCAGAGACTCCTCGCTTCGCCCGGCCTGCTCCCGCAGCAGTGCGTAGTACTGCACCTTGATTCGCTTGGTGGGCACGTTGACATTCAAACTGGCCATGGCCGAACCATACTCCTCCGGCGTGTTGACGTTGTCGAGCGCGCGCGGATTGGGCTGATCGACAAGCTTCGTGTCGGCGTTGATCAGGAATTTGCGCGGGCAATCCTTCCCGCTGGCGATGTGCGCCAGAATCGCTTCGCGGCTGGCAGGCTCGTAAATCGCACAGAGTGGCTCCGGCAACCCGTTATGTTTGGGGTTGCCGAAATGGCCGGAACGGAACGCAGTCGCCTGGCGTGCCGGGTCGCGCTCCGCCAGCAGGTACTCGAGGGTGCTATCGTCAATGAAGGGCAGATCGCAGGCGACTACCAGCCATGCCGCGTCGGGATGACGCGCTTGCGCCGCTAGAATGCCCGCGATGGGGCCGAGCCCTTCCTGCGTATCGACAATCTGCTCGAAGCGCGCCCTGACAGGGTCATTCTGGTCCGGACGCACCGACACGAACGTGCGCTCGGCATGTGATCCAACGAGCCCCATTGCCCATTCCAACTGCGTTTTCCCGTCGCGGTAGCTCAGCGTAGCCTTGTCACGTTGCATGCGGGTGCTCTTGCCGCCTGCGAGCACCAATCCGTAAACGGGTGGGGTCGCTTTGCCGCTCATCGCTTGAAGTCCCGCTTGCCACCCGACTTTTCCAACAGCCGGACTCCCGTGATCTCGATGTCGTGCGAGAGCGCCTTGCACATGTCATAGATCGTGAGCGCCGCAACGCTCGCGCCTGTCAGGGCCTCCATCTCGACGCCCGTGCGATGATGAATCGACACCTCGCAGCGGATGACTATCTCACCCCCACGCTTGTCCTCGATTTCGACCTTGCAGTTGTCGAGGCCGAGGGGATGACAGAAAGGGATCAGCTCATGAGTACGCTTCGCCGCCATGACGCCGGCCACAATGGCAGTGTCGAATACCGGACCTTTCTTGGTGCGGTGTCCACTTTTGCGCAGCGCTAGAGCTGCCGCTCGCGGCAATCGAACGCGCGCCTCCGCCACGGCGACCCGATGAGTCACTTCTTTCGCGCCCACGTCGACCATGGTGGGGCGATTCCTGCTATCGAGATGTGTAAGGCCTGAGCGCGACATCAACCACCGATGTAGAACATTTCAACCTTGCGCTCCTCGCCGTGTTCCTTGCGCAAAATCGCGCGCTGCTCGCTGTACTGGTCGGAGCGTTGCAGCCACGTGTTGCGCATGATTTCGAGGAGTTGCTCGTCACTGGCCCCGGCGCGCAGGGACTCGCGCAGACTCGTGCCGTGAGTAGCGAACAGACAGGTGTAGATAACGCCATCCGATGAGAGCCGCGCCCGCGAGCAGTCGCCGCAGAACGGCTGTGTCACCGAGGAGATGAAACCAACTTCGCCCTTGCCGTCGGTGAATCCGTAGCGCTCGGCGACTTCACCGCGATACCCGCGCTCGAGAGGCTCTAGAGGCCAACGCTCTGCGATTCGCGCCGCCAACTCCTTCGAGGGCACCACGAGATCCTCGCGCCAGGCGTTGCGGTTACCCACATCCATGTATTCAATGAAACGCACGATCACACCAGTGCCGCGGAATCGTTCCACGAGGTCCACGGCAGTATGGTCGTTGACGCCGCGTTGAATGACCGCGTTGATTTTGATCGGCTCCAGGCCCGCCCGCTGAGCATGCTCGATTCCGTCCAGCACGTCGGCTACGCCATCGAAGCCGCCGCTCATCTTGGCGAAGACCTTGGGATCCAGGCTGTCCAGGCTCACGGTGATGCGTTTCAGGCCTGCTGCCTTGAGCTCGGCAGCATACTTCGCCAACAACACACCGTTGGTCGTCAGGGCGATATCCTCGATGCCGGGCACCGCGGTCAGATCACCAATCAGGTCCGCGAGATTCGCCCGCAGCAGCGGCTCACCACCGGTCAGTCGCAGCTTGCGCACACCCAGCTGCGCGAACAGTCGGGTTAGCCGGACGATCTCGTCGAACGACAACCGCTCCTTCGATCCCAGGAAGCGATATTTGTCGTGGAAGGTCTCCCGGGGCATGCAATACGGGCAACGGAAGTTGCACCGGTCCATGACGGAGATGCGGAGGTCCCGGAGGGGTCTTCCCAGCGTGTCGCGAGGGGAGGAGCGGGAGCTGAACGGAACGACGACTTCAGTAGTGGCCATTGTGAATCAAGGTATTACCACCCGAAGCGGGTGTTTACCATGTCTCTTAGTGGGGGCGGAGAGGCGCGGGGTCAATTACCAGCGGTAGAGACGGGCAATAAACCCCTTGGCGTAGGTATTCGGACCCGGCGGAAGCTCCACGAATCCGTCCGATCCCGCCAGGGCGGTGAAGTCGCCCGAACCGTTGGTCGGCTGCGGTACAGCCCAGGGCCGGCCCCAATCGTCCAGCTCAACCCGCACCGGCATGAAGAAGGTAAGCGGTACCGACACCGTCACCGGAGCGCCGAGAGCCATCTTTTCAGGAGGGGGCAGCGGAGCCTGCCCCAAGCTGGCGAACAACGCCGGAACGACGTACCGCCGCAGGCAGACCAGGGTGGAAACGGGGTTGCCAGGCAGAGCAAACACAGCGGCGCCTGAGCTCGCGACGCCGAACCACATCGGTTTGCCCGGTCGCTGTGCAACCTTATGGAAAACAGGCCTGACGCCGAGCTCATCCAGTGCCTTGGGCACCAAGTCGAATTTTCCCATGGACACGCCGCCGCTCAGGACGAGTACGTCGTGGGTCTCGAGGTGAAACTTGAGCCGACTCTTGAGTTCGGTGAGGTCGTCGACGATGTGGTCGTCAGCGACGCGTTGGAAACCCTGTGCTCTTAGCTCCGTGACAATGGAGTAGGCGTTGGAGCGTCGTACCTGGTGTGGAAGGACGGGTTCTCCGGGTTCGACGAGTTCATTGCCGGTGGAGATCACCGCGAGCATCGGCTGACTGCTCACGCGGATTCGCGGCATGCCGGCGCCCGCGGCTATCGCTATTTCGGGAGCGCGTAGTCGTACACCAGCGGTAACTAACAGGGCTCCCTGACGCGTATCTGTGCCGCGACGGTGAACGTTCTGCCCAGGCTCGACAGATACTCCATGCGCGAGTTCGGCGTGGCCGTCATGTATGGCGATCTCTTCTACGGGAACGACGCTGTCACATCCCGTCGGAAGTACAGCGCCGGTCATTACTTCGATGCAGGCCGTGCGTGATCCCAGCACCAGTGGCGAATCGCCCGCGGCCTGCGTCGCCTGGATGTGCAGACGGCGCACGCCGCCGCTCACGGCGCCACTGTCGAGCGCGATGCCGTCCATCGACACACGGTCGAAAGGCGGCGCATCGCGCTCGGCGTAGATGTTTTCGCGCAGCACCGCGCCCGCGCATTGCGCGAGAGGCAGAGACTCGATGGGCAGACACTGGAGGTGCTGCCCGATCAGCTCTTCAGCCTGGGCCGGAGTCAGCACGGGACAGACGCTCAGTTCTTCTTTTTCTTGCTGCTGTCGCTGCTGGCGTTCGGGTCGTTCTTGGCCTTATAGAGGCGAACCTGCTCGTTGAAGCGGTCGGCGATGGTCTGCAACTGGTCGACGGCGGCGTTGTTCTTCTGCACTTCCATTTTCTCCATGTCGGCCTTTTGCTGCGGCGTGAGCTTGTCACCGGCAGTGGTGACTGCAGTCTCGTGCTCGAGCTTGATGCAGGCGACGTAAGCGTTGATGTCCTTGTTGTATTGCGTGACTGCCTTTTTGCCTTCCAGCATCTCTTCCATCGTGGCGTTGTTGCCGTCCGGAAGCTTGGCCGGCGGTGGCGGATAAGTGCAATCGGCGTAGACCGGTCCGGCCAGTGCGGCGAGCGCCGTGATGGCGAAAAGAGCTTTCATACCGTTAATCCCCGTTTGCCGCGCAGGCGCGGACGCGTTAATGGCCGCGCTACCGCGGCACGTTCATGAGAAGTCGGACGGCTATCTTAGTGGCGCGGCGCCGCTTTCGGCTACTCAGAGCCGGACCGGCCGTTCTTCGGGCGCCGATACAGGAAGCAGTCGCGCGAATGGTCATTCACCACGCCCACCGCCTGCAGATAGGCGTAAAGAATTGTGGTGCCGACGAAGCGGAAGCCACGTTTCTTGAGGTCTTTTGAAATCCGGTCGCTCAACTCGGTGCGGGCCGGAACACCGCTGCCCGCGGTCGGGGCGTTGATCACCGGGCGCCCGTTGACGAAGGACCAGAGGTACTGATCGAACGAGCCGAATTCGCGCTGCATTTCCAGAAAGGCCTGCGCATTGGTAACGGTGGAGTCGATCTTGAGGCGGTTGCGCACGATGCCCGGGTCCAGCAGCAGTTTCGCCTTCCGTGCCGCGTCGAAGCGCGCCACCTTCTTCGGGTCGAACTGGGCGAAGACGCGCTGATAGTTGGCCCGCTTGTGGAGGATTGTCGACCAGGAGAGCCCAGCCTGTGCGCCCTCCAGGATCAGCATCTCGAACAGCAGGCGGTCGTCGTGAACCGGGCGCCCCCACTCCTTGTCGTGGTATTGGACATAATCTGGATCATCCAAGGGGACCCAGCGACACCGTGTTTTAACGGTTTTGGGGGGCTTTGGGGCGGTTTTCATGGGTTTTTGACTCGCCCGTGAGTCAGTAGGGTTCACGGCCGCTGGCGGTCGCGGTTCAACAGGGTGGCGGCGTAGCTCTCGTCGATGAGATGGAAGCGCCCCTCACTGGGCTCGTACTCGTACACGTTGGCTTCCTTGATGTCGAAGTACCAGCCGTGCAGCCGCAGCTGGCCGCTGGCCAAGCGCTCTTGGACGACAGGGTAGGTCTTGAGGTGCTCGAGCTGTTCGAGCACGTTGAGCTGCGAGAGCTGATTGTGGCGCTCGAGGTGATTCCCGAGGCTCGCGCCCGCCTCCAACTCACGGAGACTGCCGGCGCCATGTCGGAGCCAGCAGTTGAAGGCCGGAGCATCGGTGGGATGCCCCTCGCCCTTGGAGAGGGCGCCTATGGCGCCGCATTCCGAGTGCCCGCAGACGATGATTTCGGTGATCGGCAGCGTGGAGAGCCCGAACTGGATGGCTGCGGCCTCGGAGCCGTGCGCGGGGCTCGCTTCCTCATAGGGTGGAATCAGGTTGCCGACGTTACGGATGACGAACAGATCACCGGGCTCCGTGGAGGCGAAGAGGTTCGGCACCACGCGGCTATCGGAACAGGCGATAAATAGAGTATCGGGACGCTGGCCCAGCGCCAGCAGGGCAAAGGTGTCCTTGACCGTGGGACGTATGTTCTTACGAAAGTCGACGATGCCGTTGAGCAGCTTTTTCACAGTGCCTTAATTCGCCCGAGCGTTTGAAAAACCCAATTCCAGCAGCCCGGGTTCACCGGGCGCCGGTTGGCGAGCGAATTTTAACTTCTAGAAGCTCAGGCGGATACCCGCGAAATAGGTCCGCGGGGGGCTGGGGCTATAGGTCCGGGGGTTCGTGAGGTTGAAATTGGGCGGCAGGCCGCCGAGGCCGGTGAAGGTGGCGAAGGTGGAGTAGGTCTTGTCGAACGCGTTGTCGACACCCGCGAAGAGTTGCACCGCATTGGTGAACGCGTAGGAGCTGTGGAAATTAACCACCGTGAAGCCCGGCAGCGGCGGCTCCTGGTTCGACTCGTCGCCGCTCAGGAACTGGCTGCTCGTGTAGCGCAGGTCGCCGCCGATTTTCCATTGACGGATGGGTGAGTAATCCAGGCCAAGAGTTACCCGGTTGCGCGGAGTCAGGGGGATGCGGTTGCCAGGGTGCACGAAGATGTTGCCGTCGTCGTCGGCGTCGGGGCTGTTGGAGGACAGCGTGAGGTTTTCACGGAAGGTCGCATCCAACAGGGTGTAACTGACGTTGCCCTGCCAACGCCCCGAGGTGAACGTGAAGCCGGTCTCGATGCCTTGGCGGCGGGTCGTGCCCGTGTTGGAGAAATAACCGAAGCCGTTGATGTTCGTCGCGAGCAGGATGATGTCGTTGCTGTTGTTGGTGCGGAACACGCTCGCGTACCACTGCATGCTGGCCGACTTGTCGGGAGTTGTATAGCGGCCGCGCAGACCTGCTTCGAAGGTCCTGGAGATCACTTGTTTCAGATCCGGATCCGACACCAGGAAGGCATCGAGCAGGCAGGGCGAGGTGGGGTCTGCGCAGTTCAACTCACCCGCGGTGGGGGCACGGTTCGCCTCGGAGTAACCGGCGTACGCGGTGATGTAGTCCGTGACTTTGTACGTGAGGCCGGTTCCGGGATTGAAGCGCGCGAAGCTGTGACTGCTGTCGAGTCCTTCACCCAGGAGATCGCTGATTTCGATCTGGGCCCGGTTAAAGCGGCCTGAGATCGTCCAGGCGAGCTCCTTGGTGATGTTGAGGGTGTCGGTAAAGTAAACGCCGTAGTAATCGGTCGTGGGGCGCACCGAGACGGGCTCCTCGATTGGTGGCGACGCCGTCGGGCTCGCCCCCTGGTCGATGTTCACGCCCGATCCGATTACGGCGAGGTTTGGCAAAATGTTGCCCAACTCGCCGTGGGCAGCGTAGTGCGTGACACTGTGGTCGACGGACACGCCAAACACCAGGTGGTTTTCCTTCCCTGCCAAAGGCGCCGTGAAGGTGGCCTGAAGCGCGCCGCCGACGCTGTTTGTATTGTTGGTCGTGAAGTCGGTCTCTCCGGGTGTCGCACCGTCCGGAAGCACGCTGGTGGGCACCTGGTTACCGGTATTGTCGAACAGCACGTCGTTCGGGTAGAGGCTGTCGCCTTCCAGGCAGAAGAAGTCGCCGTTGTTCGTGCAGGCCGTCACGTCGGTCGTGTTGCCGTCGACGAGGTGTTGCTCGAAGTGGCGGTAGTAGGCGTTCGCGCTCAGCAGCAGCGTATCGGTCGCCTTGAATGTGCCGGTGAGTTGCAGGAGTTGCATCTCGTTGTGCATGGATTGCGGGGAAGTGAAGATAGAGCGCGGATCCACGGCCAGCATTTCTACCGGCGTGGGGCCGAACGCACCGATGTAGTTATTCGCGGCGGTCACGCTCGCGTGCAAAGTGGTTCGGTCGTCTTCGTATCCGACATCGCCATAACCTTGGCGAAGGTTCGTCGGCGAGAGGAAACGGAACCCGCTGTCGTGCACGCCGCCGACGGCGGCGTAGGCTCCGAAGTTGCCGTCGCGGAATCCGTACGAAGCGTAGCCGGTGGTGTTATTAAAGTTGCCGTGTGATATGTCGACGTCGCCGCCGGGCGAATTGAAGGCGTTCTTCATGTCCAGCGTGACGGCGCCTCCCAGGGCGTTGAGACCGAACACGGGATTGTCACTTTGCACCGTCAGTCGGTTGACGGCGAACTGCGGGACCAGGTCCCAGTTGACATTGTCGCCGAGGGCTTCATTGAGCCGCGTGCCGTTCTGATAGACGGCAAGACCTTCGGCGATGCCGGAGATCGGCGAGGCTTCGAAGCCGCGGTACACGAAGTCCGGCTGGAACTGATTGCCCTGCTCATTGTTGAGGTTGACGCTGCCCATGCGGCGCGCGGCGGCGGCGGGCACGGAGTCCGAATGGTTGTCGGGATCGAGGTCCGACGCGCCGAGGGTCTGGACATTGCTCGGGACTTTGTCGATGTCCACACCACTGCCAGGGAATGGTGTCGTGCCGACGATGATGACCTCGGAGAGATTTTTGGACTGCGATGGACCTGCGTCATCCGCTTCTGCGGCGGGCGCGGATGCGGCAGAGGCTGGAGCGGGCGGCGCGAAGGCTGCCACTGCCAGTAGTGTCGCCGCAAATACGTGCTGGCGCGCTCCGGCGCCTCGAATCGTTGTCATTCACGCATTTGAGCAATGCGGGTGGCGGGCGTCTAGGGAAAAACTCCCGACATGACGGGACGTGAAGATGTTGTTCCGTAGGTGGCTGCGAGTTGTCGCTTGCAGAGAACAGCACGGTGTTTGTTTGCGGCGACGCCGAGAGCCGTTGGTTGAAATTGTGTCTGCGCCGAGCGAATCCGCGCAGGCTTAACTGGTGCTTGCCGGCCCGCAATCAGCATGATCAAGACCAGCGGCGCGACTACCAGTGACGCGGCGCCCCACTTACGGTGCAGGTCCATGCGTCCCGCCAACGACCGCGTCGCTTGCACGGCCAACAAGCTAACCCAAGAGGCCATCACCGCTGCGTGCAGATGCACGACGAGCGGAGGACTGGGCATCATGCCACTGACAATCGCCAGCGAGCGTGGCGCGAAACCGGCGACGGCGACGATGACGAAAAGCCATGCCATGCCGGCATGGAAGTGACGCTCCAGGAAGGGTCCCCTTGTGGAAGCAACCGACCCCGATGCGCTAATAAGCATCTAAAAAGCTAGAAAATCAAAGAGATGGCGCGCCCGGAGAGATTCGAACTCCCGACCCTCAGGTTCGAAGCCTGATGCTCTATCCAACTGAGCTACGGGCGCGGAGCCTGCGGACTTTACAGGAGTGGAGTCGCGGTCGCCATTGTCGAGGGACCCAGGTGGGGCATGGCAAGGACCCTGGCCCTCTGCCGCCCCCGAGAGCGGGGATAGACAGTAGCGAGTATAGTTTTTGCGATGGGAGTTCAGCGCCCGATAAAAGCGGGACAGCAGCCGGCAGACTGGGTCGATGGCTCCGCGACCTACTATGTGAACGACCCGCGCGCCGAACTGCCTCTCGAACAGGGTGTTCGGCCTGACTTACCCCAATTCACTAGCGCTGGCCTCAGTCCGTCGTTCCTTGGGGAGCTCCACCTGATACTGCAGGGGCGCACAGCGATGCAGTCCGGACAGGAGTATCAGGACGGTCGCGTCGCCAGAGAGAACGCGATACGACGAGTGGCGCATGCCATTCCGATTCCTCACGAGTACTCCGTCCAACTTTACGTGTGCTCTGAAGAGTTGTGCGGACTGCTCGCCGCGCTCGATGAGACGCGCGTGGCTGATATTGCGCTCCGGTGGCGTGCTCTTCTTTGGCCGTCTCTGTATCAGGACGGATCGATGCCCGAAAATCTGAACAGACTCCGGGCCACGGTTCTCCCGCAGTTGGTGGCATTGGCTAAGGAAGCCGTGAGCAGTGGCAGAAAGCTCATGATGCGCGTCGAGTATCGCCGCAACACCAGGGACGCAAACACCGGAGCGATACACCGAACCGAAGAAACCCGACATTAGTCCAATGAGCGATGCAGGGCTCGTTTCGAACTGACGACGGACGTCAGCGCGATTCTACGCTTTCGTGTCGATCACGCTGCCGGCGGCTCCCGTACGTATTTATTACGACTCTGCAACTAACATGCTGTCATAACTTGCGGGCGCGGCCGGAAGGTCGGAGCCCTCCTGCTGGCGGATTGCGCCTCAGAGCCTTTGCACGACGACCCGCCCCTTGGGATCGATGAACACGTGATAGCGGTTGCCATCCTTGCAGGTCGCCGTGTAGTCGCTATCCGCGTTGCGCTTGGCATCGACGACCTTGTCGCAAGGCATGCCTTGCAGGGCTATCGTGGCGCCAAGATCCTTGCCCATGGAGTCGTCCGCGGCAAGTGTGAGTCCGACATGACCTGCGACGGCGACGGCGGTGAGAGCGAGAATAACTTTGCGACAGACCATGATTTCTCCCTGCGGCTCGAGTCAGAGTTTCGCGAATTTTTCGGGATCCGCAAGGACCCCCCAGATGGCTTCACGTGAGCTGGAAATAGCGGCGGCCAGGGCGGGGTCGCCATCCTGCAGCAGGCTCAGTACCTTGATCAGCAATAGATCATACCTCTGGCGCAAATCGCTCAGGGGGATTGCCGCCTTCTTGCTGTAAAAGGCGCGAAATTGGCTCAACAGGTCATCGACCTGGTTCTTCAGTGAGAGTTTGGTGAACAGGCCGATCGCGCGCGTATCCTTCAATCGCGTTTCCAGCGCGGCCAGGTCGAGCGAAGCGGCGGCAGGCGCAGCTGAAGTGGTGGCAGGTGTTTTCACGGGTGGCTGAGTCGTTGTCGTTGCGTTTTTCGTTTTTCCGGTAGCCGCAGAGCTCGTGCCCGGCGCGGTACTCGAATTTCGGGGCGACGAGGGCTTGGAGCTTGCGCCGCTCGAAGGCTCCGCTGTGGCCCCCTGAGATGAGGTACCTGTGGATCGAGGGGGCGCCTTCGTAGTGTCCTTACCCTGCGATGAGGAGGGGCTGGATTGCACGGCCGCGGGTGTCTGCGGCTGCGCTGGATGAGGCTCCGTCTTGTCAGGAGTCGCTTTCTGCGTGTCTTGAACCTTATTCGGACCCTGCTGCGCACCTGACCGCGTCGGCGCCGACGAATCTGGCTGCGTATGGACGCAACCAAACAGCACCAGAAGCGCTGGCAGGCCGGCAATCACTTTGTAGCGCATCTTCCGCCCCCTACGCGATTTGGCCCAGTATAGGGAAGACCTGCCGCGATGCCATGAGTTCGTGGTCGGCTAAAGATTCTGGTCGGCAGCGACTTGCGGCACAATGCCCGCCGTGAATCGAATCTCAACGAGCTGTTGACCAGGGGAAATAAAAGATGGCGAATGCGACGCTCAGCGGTGTGAACCGACGCGAATTCGTGCAGCAGGCGGTCTCGGGCGCGCTACTTGCGGCAGGGTCCGGAGCAGTGCTTGCGGCAGGGTCTGCTAACAAGGACAAGGAAGCCGTGCTTGCACAGATTCCTCAGATGCATGACGTCAACGTGAAGCGTCTGCAGGACTGGATCGCGTTGCCCTCCATTGCTGCTGAGAACCGGAACTACCCGCAGGGGCCGCAGTACCTGGCCGACTTGGCCCGAAGCGCCGGATTCACCGACGTAAGGATCATTCCGACCTCCGGCAAGCCTGGAGTTTTCGGCAGGCTCGATTCGGGTGCCCGAGCGACGCTCGCCGTCTACTTCATGTATGACGTGAAGCAATTCATTCCCGAGGAATGGAGCTCGCCGCCCCTGGAGGCGCGAGTCGTCCCGAAGGAGGGACTCGGGACGGTGTGCATGGGTCGCGGCGCCGTCAATCAAAAAGGGCCACAAAACTCCTTTCTGAGCGCCCTCATGGCCTTCAAGGCGGCGGGCAGGAAGTTACCGGTCAACCTGGTGCTGGTGAGCGAGGGTGAGGAGGAAATCGGCTCGCCTCACTTTGGCGAGGTGGTTGCCGATCCGGAGGTGCTCGCGCAGCTGAAAAAGTGTCTCGGCGTCATGTTGCCCGACGCGGCCCAGGAGAGCGACGGCAGCATTGAATTCGACCTCGGCGCCAAGGGCGTGGTGGAGCTGGAGTTGGTCAGCAGCGGCGAAAAATGGGGCCGCGGCCCGGCCAAAGACGTGCACTCCAGCCTGGAGGCACAGGTTGATTCACCGTCGTGGCACCTCATTCAGGCGCTCAACACGCTGGTGGAAAAAGATGGCCACACACCGGCTGTGGAGGGCTTTTTCGAGCGAGCCCGGCCGCTGTCCGAGGCCCAGAAGCAAATGGTGCTCACATACGCTGCCGCGGTTCCCGAAGACGTCATGAAGAAGGAGCTCGGGGTGCAGCGCTGGGTGCACGACCTGTCATGGCAGGACTCGCTTCTGCGCCTCTACTCGCAGCCGACGATCAACATCGAAGGTCTGGTAGGCGGCTACACCGGGCCGGGCGGAAAGACGGTGCTCCCGCACAGGGCGGTCGCCAAGGTCGACATGCGCCTCGTGCCCGACATGACCGCCGCGGACACCCTCGGGAAGGTGAAGGCGCACCTCGCCAAGCACGGCTTCGGAGATATCGAAGTCAACATGAGCGGCGGCTATGATCCGACTCAAACCGATCCCAACAGTCAGATGGTGAAGGCGGTACTCGCGACGTATCGGCGTCTCGGCTACTCGCCCCAGGTGTTGCCGCGCAGCCCCGGTTCGTGGCCGGGCTATCGCTTCACCAACCCGCCGCTGAGCCTGCCCGCAGCCGGGTTCGGTCTCGGCCACGGAACGGGCGCCCACGCCCCGGACGAGTACTACCTGATTAACTCGAGCAATCCGAGGGTGCGGGGCCTCGACGGAGCGGTCGCTTCGTTCGTCGAGTGTCTGTATGCGCTGGCATGACGGAGTGAGCCGCTGTCGATCTCGGGAGTGACGTCCTCGTCGTGCCTGTCCGTATCGTGGTTTCAAAAGTCTCGCGCGGCGCCACACTCACTCGACTCGCCTATCATGGTGGCGGCTCATAGCGGCATCACGACGACGGCTTTGGGGGGAATATGGACGAGCAGACACTAAATCGGCGGCAGATCCTGGGTGGCGTGGCGGCGGTGGGCGCGACCGGGCTGCTGGGCGCTGCTGGTGCAAATAGCGCGGTGGCTGCGGACATCCCCGACGTCGGTGCCGCACAGCCGCCACCGATCACCGACGTCAAGGGCAAGGTCGCCTACATCACTGGCGGCTCCAGCGGCATCGGGCTCGGCATCGCGCGCGTCTTCCACGAGGCCGGCATGAAGGTCGTGCTCGGCTACCTCGACGAGCAACACATCGGCGATGCGCTCAAGTTGTTCCCAGCCAATGATCCGCGTGTGCATGCGATCAAGCACGATGTCATGGACCGCGATAGCTGGGAACGCGTCGCTGACGAGATCGAGAAGAAGTTTGGCGGACTGCAGGTGCTGGTCAACAATGCTGGGGTTGGCCTGCAGGCCCCCGCCAGCACCGGGAGCTACAAGGACTGGGAATGGGGCCTCGGTGTGAATCTCTGGGGGCCCATCTACGGCATCCACACGTATGTTCCGCGCATGCTCGCGGGCAAGCAGGGCGCGCAGATCGTCACGACCACCTCCACCAGCGGCATTCTACCGGGCAGCGGCGCGGGCATCTACACCGTCGCCAAGATCGCAGCAGTGGGACTCATGGAAGAGTTGCGGCACGAGCTGCGCAACACCAACATCGGGACTTCGGCTTTCATTCCCGGTTTGACCGCCACCAACATCGGCAAGAGTGAGAGCTATCGGCCGGCGTCATTGAAGAATGACGGCCCGCCCGCTGTAGCGCCCGGCGCGCAGCCGCGGCCCGCCCCCGGCGCTGGTGGGCCCCCAGCTCGCCCCGCCGCCCCCGCCAACACGAGCGGTGGTCCCGCTGCGGTAAGGCCGATGGACCCGCTGGTGGCGGCTCGCTTCGTCCTAAACGGTATTCTCAACAACGATCTGTACATCGTTGCCGAGCCCGAGTACCGCGCGGGTGTGGAGGCGCGATGCAACGCACTGTTGGAATCGATGGTGCAGTACAAGCCGCTGCCGCCCGAATTGCTGGGCGGTAATGTTTACCGTACGCCGATCTACCGGCAGGAAGTCGCGCATCGTAAGGCGACCCAAATCCGGGATATCGCCGGAACGTGACAGGCTCCTACCGCTCCAGATTGTTCATGTCGACACCGTAGCGGGCCGCATTCCGAACCATGTAGTCCTTGCGCTCGCGCTTGGGCTGCCCGGTCAATGTGTCGCTCAGAATATCGATGAAGGTATGCCATCCCATGGCGTTCTGTTTCTCGAATCGCTCCAAAACAGGCATGTGAGTCAGCCGCAGCGGGACCTGCTCGTGATACGGCTCCAGCGTGATGGCCAGGTAGGATTCGGGGTAGGCCGATATCGCGTCCGGTCCGTCGCCCGGCGCGAAGACGTTCCATGTATAACTCAGGCGATGCGGCGGCGACCACTGTGTGACAGTGCCGCGGACGTGGCCGTTCATGAGTCTGACCGTGCCGCCAACTCGCGGCTCGATGCTGCTGTTTTCGCCAAACCACGCGGGTAGTAACCCGGGCTTGGTGAGATGATCCCACACCCTTGCGAGGGGTCCAGGCAGAAGTCGTTCGAATTGTACCCCGGCGAACTTCATGAAAGTTGCGTGCTCGTCGCGAGTCTCGCTTCCCAGGGGAGATTGTTGATCCTGTGTCATTTTTGGAGTTCCTCTTTCAGCTCAAAAACCAAGGTGCACGAGAGCGTTCGCGACCCGCACCTTCGTATCTTCCGACTTCATCGGAAACGCGCGGAAAAAGTCCTGCCGCGTCAGGTGCGGGTTGCGAGAGCGTACGTTGTCGGCCCACCATGTCGCGCGGACTGGGTCGTCCGCCAGGGTGTTTGTTATAGCCGCGATCAGCGCGATGAGGACGTGAGCACCCGGTGACCGCGCGGCTCGTTCCGCCCACTCCGCCGCCTCGACGACTTCACCCAACATCATATGGGTGAAAGCGCGGGTACCCAACATCGCGTAGTACAACGGGTCCAGAGGACTGAGACGCATTGCGAGGTCAACAAGCCTCCGGGCCTCGAGCGCTCTTCCGGCAAGCGATTCGGTCCAGGAGCGCGCGTAAATTCCTTGCGCATAGTTTGGGCTGATAGACGTCGAGCGCTCGAGCCAGGCGAGGCTGCTCTCCAGGTCACCCTCGAGCCAGAATGTGCGACCCATGGTGAAATTGACGAAAGGGTCGATCGGATCGAGCTCCACACCGCGCGTCGCGAAGCGCCGAGCCAACGCGACTTCGCCAGGCCGATCGTCCGTGTACTGCATAAATGCGGCTTGGAAGTGGGCGAAGGAAAGCCCGGAATGCGCACGCGCGAAACTTGCGTCGCGGGCCACAGCCTGTTGGAACAGGTTTTTTGCCACGGTGTTGTCGTTGCGATTGAAGCGGTACAGGTGCTGCAGGCCGAGGTGATAGGCTGACCAGGCGTCGAGATTTTCGGTCACCGTAAGGCGCGCCAGGGCTGCTTCGTGGATCGGGACCTGGATCTCCAGCGCCGCTAGAATCCTCGAGCGGATTTGTTCCCGGACTTGATGGACATCGTCCATCGAGCCGTGAAAGTGTTCGGCCCAAACTACGCCCCCGTCGCGCGTATCTACGAGTTCGATCGACGCGATGAGGCGCTGACCCGAAACCTCCAACACACCCGACAGGCAATAACGTACTCCTAGCAGGCGACCGATGTCGGTCATGTCCGTTTCTGACCCGCGGAGACGGAAAGACGATCCGCGGGCGGTCACGAAAAGCCACCTCAGGCGTGACAGCTCACTGATCAGCTCGTGGGGCAGACCATCTGCGATGGCCGTACAGCGCGCAGCGTCACCGATCAGGCGAAATGGCAATACGGCTATCGACGGCCGCGGGGGCAGGTCTGCGACCAGGGTGGCAGGCGTTGCCTGGGCCCCGGCTGCGACTTCCGTGTGTGACAGCCTCGCGTGCGCCACGAAGCGGAAACCCTGGCCGTGTATGGTCTTGATGTAGCGCTGGTTTTTACCGTCATCCCCCAGGGCTTTACGCGCCGACTTGATCCGGCTGGCGATGGCGCTATCCGAGACGATTCGCCCATCCCATACCTTCTCGACGATCTCCTCCTTGGAGATGAGGCGCTCGCGGTTCTCGATGAGCAGGGCGAGCAGCGCGAATACTTGCGGCTCCAGGCTGCGGAGCTCGCCATCCGCGTGCAGCTCGACCCTGGCCAGGTCGAGCTCGAATGTGCCGAATCGGTAAACCATGTGAGCAAGGATAGATCACCCCCGCGCAATCTCCCAGAAACCTCCAGTTCCCCTCCATGAGTCCTGCAAGCATTGGCCAACGCGGGCGTGCTCAACTTCGGGTCGTCAACGACGGAATGTGCCGGCGCTGACATCTAACCGGAAGGAAATTTGACATGCCTCTAGTTACCATCGACGTGATCAAAGACGTCTTTACTCCGAAGCAGAAGCAGGACCTCATCACCAAGGTCACTGCGGCCATGATCGAGGTCGAAGGCGAGAATATGCGCGGCGTGACCTGGGTCCGCATCAACGAGTTCCAGAGTGGCGATTGGGCCATCGGGGGCCAGGCGCTGAGAACGGCTGACGTCCAGGCGCTCGCTGCGGGAAAGGCGGCCTGAGGACGGCGATTCGCCCGTGTGAAAAAGCGTGGGCGCGCGGATGAGCGCTTTCCACCTCGGCTTGCGAATGTATATTACATGTTATATAAGTCGTTATACATTAGGCAGTCGGATCGCGTGGGTATGGTCGAGGACGTCGTCAAGGAACTTGGATACCTCACGCTCGGTACGAGGCTCAAACGCCTCGGCGAGCGGCTGCAGGCGCAGACCCAGGTCCTGCTGGAGTACGAGGGTGTCGACCTGCCGGCATCCCATTTCCCCGTGCTCGCTGCGCTCGACCGACTGGGAGCCATGAATGTGGGCGAGCTTACCGAGGCTGTCGGGGTGAGCCAACCGGGCGTAACGCGTTTACTGGACAAGCTGGTGGCTGAAGGCTTGGTGTCGTCCGCGCAGTTGGCGGACGACAGGCGGGTCCGCACCATTGCCTTGACGAAATCGGGTCGTCAGCTCATCGCGCGATCGAGGCGCACGGCCTGGCCTATGATCGAGGCAGCGGTGGCCGATGCTTGTGCCGGTCCGGCCCAACCGTTACTCGCGGTGTTGGCGGCGTTGGAAACGGCGCTTGCGGCGGCGCCACTGGATAGCCGCGCGGAGCGCTTGCGCTCGGGAGAGGGGAGCCATGCACCCGCTTGATCGGCCCGTCTGGGCGAGTCTGACCACGCACCATGCCGCCCTGTCCGAAGGAAATGAGTTGGCTCGGCGGTTCGCGCGAGACGTCAATCTTTTCGCATCGGCTTGCGACGACACTGCGGAAGCGATCTCTGCGTTGGCGAGTCTGGTGAAACCTGAGGAAACTATTTTCATTCTGCAGGTTCCGGAGATTGTGATCCCGCCGGGGCTCGTTGAGATCAAGGTCGCCAAAGGCGTTCAGATGGTGGCCCCCAGAGGTATGACGCTCGAAACTTCGCGTAACGATATCCTGACGCTCACGCAAGAGGATGCGCCCGAGATGTTGGCGTTGGCCACACTAACGGAGCCGGGCCCGTATTTGGCGCGGACGCCTGCCATGGGAGCCTTCATCGGCATTCGGATCGACAGACGCCTGGTGGCGATGGCGGGCGAGCGCATGCGATTCCCTGGTTACACCGAAGTCAGTGGCGTTTGCACCCACCCCGAATTTCGGGGTCGTGGCTTGGCTCGGCGTCTGTCGGCCGCAGTTGTTGCCGGCATCGAGGCTCGTGGCGACCAGGCATTCCTGCACGCCTGGAAAAGCAATCACTCCGCCATATCGCTCTATGAGGGGCTGGGCTTCAAGGTTCGAGCCGAAGTCAACGTCGCGGTGCTGAAGCGCGGTCCTGCGACCTGACACGAGTTTCGCTGCGCTCGACGGCCGCTATTGTCTGCATTTGCAATGTTCTCGCGCAATAAGCACGCATAATTGCCGTCAAGACCCTTTTATAGGCTATCGAACAGCGCTTGCGGGTGAGGTATCTTGGGTCGACCGACCTGACACGCGAGCAGGCATCTCTCAGGATGAGCGCTGTGCAAAACAACTCCGAGCAAAAGGGGCGTCTGCCACAAACCAACGCAACGCCCGTGAAAGCGCCCGTGAAACTGCAGGCGCCCTTGCGGATCCACTTCTACGTGTGGGTCTTCATGATCATTCTGGGCGTAAGTCCGCTTCTCTATATTCTGGGAGTTCGGGGGCATTTCGAACCCCGCGACAGGCTCGGCACCTGTATCGCGGTCGTGCTCATCCAGGGGGTATTCTGGATCGCACAGCGCCGTTGTTCCACCGAAGACCTGACGTACTGGGAGGGGCTGCTTGTGGCGGCTGCGTCGGTGGAGACGGGCAGTTACTTTATTTCGTTGCCACTGTCTTTCTTGGTGCTGTTGTGCACCTCTGCGGCATCATTCCTCTTTGCGTTGCTGCATGATCCCAGAAGTCCCACCCGTCATGCACAGTTGTGTTTCGGGAAGATGATCATTGCCATTCATAAGCGGCGCTTGTATCGATCAAGGGACTAGCGACCGGGATACACAAGCGGCGGCACCGTAACTCAGGCATATTCTTACGCTCCCTGAACGCAAGTTCCCGGCGAGGGCTGTAAAGTAGGGCGCTGCAAAGCGCCTGGTGTCAGGCGACGATGGGGTGTTGGGTGCGAAAGCCGGGCGTTGTTGCCAGTCTCGTTATTGCCGTACTCGGCGTCCTTGCTGCGGCCGCGTATTTTCTCGTTCTGCCGGGTCTCTCGAGTGCGCGAGGCGAGCCGCCCGAACTCGAGACGAACGTGGCCACGTGGCTGCTTCGCCATAGCGTTCCCGCCGCCGACAAGCAAAAGGTCAATCCGCTGGGCAAGGACGCCGCGGATATCACCGCAGGCCGTGACCTGTTCCGGGAGAAGTGCGAAAGCTGCCACGCCTACGACGGTGGTGGGAAAACCGAGGTGGGAGCTGGTGCCTATCCGAGGCCGCCCGTTCTGCGAACCCTGGTCACCTCGCTGTCGGATGGTGAGATTTTCTATCACATCCGGAACGGTATTCGTAATACTGCGATGCCGGCGTGGAATATGCCGGACCGCCAGGTGTGGCAACTCGTGGCGTATGTACGCCACCTACCCGTCGTGAACTCGCTGGACGCTCAAAAGACGTCAGATCGGACTCCGTCAATTCCGCCTTCTGCTCATTACGTCGGATCCGCCGCGTGCCAGAGCTGCCACGAGGAAATCTTTGCCCGCTGGAGCAAGACCCGGATGGCAAACGTGGTGCGCGATCCAAAAGTGCATCCGGACGCCATCATTCCGGATTTTGCGAAGCCCGACCCGCTTCTGACCTTCACCAAGGAGGACGTGGCCCTGGTGTACGGCAGTGGTTGGAAGCAGCGCTATTTCAGAAAAGTGGGTAACGACTATTTCCCTTTCCCTGCACAGTGGGACGTGACCCATAAGATGTGGCGGCCTTATCACGTCGCCGACGGTAGCGACTGGTGGGCGCCCCTTTATCCCGATCCAGGCGACAATTCGCAGCGGCCCACCGGCCCGCTTTGCGATGGGTGCCATTCGGTTGGATTCAATATCGCCAACAATACGGTCGCTGAGTGGAATGTCGGCTGCGAGCGCTGTCACGGCGCCGGGTCGGCTCACGTGGAGCACCCAGCCCGGGACAACATTCTGAACGCGGCCCGAATGGACTATGTGCACGCGAATGACACCTGCATTCAGTGCCACTCGCAGGGTCAACCGCTGAAAAATCCCATTGAGGGCAAGTACTATGATTGGCCGGTCGGCTACTCAGTCGGTTTGGAGCTCTCTGCATTCTGGAAGCTCGAAAGCCACGAGCTCGGCAAGCTCACCTTCACACATTTCCCGGACGGCACGGCCCACAAGAATCGAATGCAGGGCAACGACTTCATTCAGAGCCTGATGTACACCCGCGGTGTCACCTGCTTCTCCTGCCACGACCCGCACGGTTCCTCCAACGAGGCAATGTTACGAAGGTCCGCCAGCGAAGTGTGCCTGGCCTGCCACGGCCCTCATTCGCAGAACGGTCCGCATGCGGTTTCGATCGAAGCTCACACTCATCACAAAGAGGGGAGTGCCGGGAGCCAGTGTGTCGCCTGTCACATGCCGAAAATCGAGCAGACGATTGCGGATGTGAATGTCAGTAGTCACACCTTCCATTTTGTACCCCCGGCCCAGACCGACGCACTGAAAATTCCTAACGCGTGCAATGTGTGCCACAAGGACAAGAGCACCGGCTGGGCGGCTACGGCGCTGGCCGGCTGGGGTGATCGCTCGATCTGGCGGATGTCCAATTGAACGGCCCAATTGAATGGCTAAGGCAACCCCCGCAGGGTTGACGCCAGTACGCACCAGAGCACGGTGGCCCACGCGGGCCATCTCCAACTCACCAGAAGCACAAACCCGATCAATGCGATCGCGAAGTCGCTCGGGCCCTTTACCGCGCTGATCCACACTGGATCGTAGAGTGCGGCGGCCAACAGTCCGACTACAGCGGCGTTGACGCCTGCAAGTGATCGGGCGGTCGTGTCTTTCGCACTCAGTGTTTGCCAGTATGGCAACGCGCCAGCCACGATCAGGAAACCGGGTAGAAAAATCGCCAGCAAGCCGAGGATCGCACCGGGAATTCCGCCCGGTCCGTAATGCAGGCGTTCTCCGAGAAATGCGGCGAAGGTGAACACCGGGCCGGGAAGTGCCTGCGCGGCGCCATATCCTGCGAGAAAGGTTCCGTTGTCAATCCAACCTGGGTC
>JAQGOE010000306.1 GCA_028293725.1 Gammaproteobacteria bacterium
GACATGGCTCCCACCAAAATGAACAGGGGCACCGCGGCCATTCCGGCGGCGATCAGCACGCCGCCTAACACCGGGCCAACGATGGAGCCGATGCGCCCAATACCGATAGCCCAACCGACCCCCGTTACTCGCAACGACGTCTCGTAGAAGCTTGCGCACAGAGCAATGGTGCACATCTGCGCGCCGATGCTGCAAACACCCGCCAGGAAGGTGGCGGCGAGGAGTGCCACGACCCAGTGCTCGCAAACTCCGATCGAGGTGATTGCCAGTGCCCCCAGCCCGAACGCGCAACCGATCACGACGGTGGGCTGTCCATGGCGATCAGAAAGCCTGCCGATCGCCAGGCAACCGACTATCGCTCCGAGGTTGAGCGCCGCCACGGCGAGTACGGCGGCGGTCATGCCGATACCGTTTTGCCGCGCGATGATGGGCATCCAGTTGACGAGAAAATACGTGAGCAGCAGGCTGAGGAACAACGTGGCCCACAGAAGCACTGTTCCCAACGCTTTGCCGCTCGCGAACAAACTTGCGATCGGCGAGCGCAGCGCGGGTGGCGCCGAGTCGAGCGCCCCGTCCCACTGCGCCGGCCATCGCATTCGCTCGAGCACCTGCTCGATGCGCGCGCGATCCTGCCTCATCGCAAGGAAGCGCACGGATTCAGGCAGTACAGCCCAGATGATCGGGAGCAGCAGAGCGGGAATCGCGGCCCCCAGGTAAAACACGGTTTCCCAGCCGAATGCCGGAATGATACCGGCTGCAGCGACGCCGCCGATGACGGCGCCCAGCGGGAAACCACAAAACATGAGTGCCACCAGCGTGCCGCGCAGCTTCGCGGGGGCATATTCCGAGGTCAGGGAAATGATGTTGGGCAATGCCCCGCCCAGGCCAACTCCCGTCACCAGCCTCATGATGGCCAGCACGGGAAGAGACGACGCGAAGGGCGTCATCAACGTCGTTGCCGCGAACAGTGCCACTGCGACAAGCAACGCGGGGCGGCGACCGAATCGGTCGGCGCAGGTGCCGAGCACGAGCGCCCCGATCAAGCTGCCGAACAGTCCCGCGCCGAACACCATGCCGAAACGGGATGGCTCTACGTGCCAGGCCGCGGCAATGGTGGGGGCCACCAGCCCGATTGACTGCGTATCGAAGCCATCCACGACAGCGACCAGCGCGCAGATCGCGATGATCATGATCTGCCCGCTGCCCAGCGGGCTGTCGTCGACGAGCCTCTCCAGGCTGAGCTGTTCACGCCCCATTTATGGCTCGCAAGTCAACCTGCCGCGCCGCCGGTGCCGCATGCCTCCCCGCGCTAATGGCTGGTGTAGCTCAGGGAGCCGTCCACATTCCTATGCCACCGCTTGAAGTAATCCCACTCGAGTTGGGCCTGGCGCGGATCGCCGCCGTGTGCCATGTCCTCGACCCATACGAAGCTGAATAGATTGAGGGGCGCGGGATCGGCGCTCAGGTATCGATAGATCCCGAAGCGGCCCTGGGGATAGCGCTTGTCGGAGCCACTGCGCGACACTTTCACCCCCGGTACCAACACGTCGTAGGGATCGACATTGTCGCTGTTGAAGCGCTCGGTCCGGTCCTGCGTAGTGATGTGATCGAATGTCTTGAGCTCGTCGAAAGCGCCGCGAATGACACCTTGCGCCGGCATGTGCCCGTCGATCGAGCCGCCCGAATCGACGTCGCCATAGACCATCAGGGTGGGGATCCGGACGTCGGATTGAGCCTTGACGGCGGCGATCCGCGCCTCGACCTCCTTGCTCATGGGGCCTATGCCGCTGTTTGGAGAGATCGCGGCAAACAGGCTCGGGTGCGTGACACCCATCATGTAAGTGAGGCCGCTGCCGAGAGAAAAGCCCTGCATGTAGATCCTGCCCGGATCGGCCCCGTACAGTTGCTCCGCCTCTGCGATGACCTTCTGGACGAGCTGCGCGTCGGCGCTGTCGGGCGAGGTGAAATCCCACCCGGGCGCCGGACCGTCGATATAGGCGGTGAGGAAGCCTTCCTTGGCGCCGACCTCGTGCATTTTGATCTGGCTGAGGTAGAGCCATGCGGGATATCCGAAGCCATGTGCCGCAATGACCAACGGCAGTGGCTTGCCTTTCTCAACGCCCGACGGACGCTGCAAATAGTACTTGTAGGGCTTGCCGTCGACCGTGATGGCCCGAATGTCGAACGAATCTTTGATCTCGGCCCGGGTCAGGAGCGTGCCCAGGTCACCGTTGGGGGACGAGGTCCAGCGTGCGACGTGGGAGAAAAAGTCGCTCCAGATCACCGCCGCCAGGGTCTCGTCGGGTTTGGAGGATGCCGGGAGGGTGCTCACCCGGACCTGCTGTGCTGGATTCGTGGAATTTCTGTAAATCGTCGTGTTGAAACCGGCCACGGTCGTCGCCGGTCCGTTGCTGGAAACCCGATCGGCCTGCTTCCAGTAATCGGCCAGCTTCTTCCCGGCGGCGCCGGGCTCATGCGAGCTGAAGAGCCAGACGGCGACCGGCACGTCTTTCTTGAGTTGCTTCCACACCGGCGACGCATTCTTGAAGCGCATTTCCTGGAAATACGCTTGCGCGGGCTCATTGCCCTTGGGATAGATCGCATTGAATGGTGTTGCATTCAGCGTTGCCAGGGCGGCATACACGCCCGGGTAATCGATCGCGAATTCCTGCGCGACCCTGCCACCGGCGCCTACTCCGGTCAGATATTGAAAGGGGAACCAGGTCATGACGCGGGGTGGGCCACCGTTACGGCGGTTACCTCCGCCTTCCGCGTTGGGAGCTTCACGGTCTCGCCCTCCTCCGCCGGCCGCTTCAGCGCCGCCGCGCGGGCCGAAATTCTGCGGAGGAGCCTCGCCCGCAGGCAGCAGCATGTGGGTGGACGCATCGTCGTACACCGCTTTGAGATAGTGGTCCTCGGCGCCGCTGTTAGGGGCCCAGGTTTTATCGACCGCCTCGGGGAAGACCACGACGAAACCATTCTTCTCGGCGATCTTCTTCCAGCCGGATTGTTCGGCAAATTCCTCGGCTGTTTGGCCGTTGTCGTGAAGGGCGTAGACGATGAAATTGAACCCCTTCCTGTCGACCTTCGAGGAGACGTAGTAGGAATAGCCCCTGTCCCGGCCATCCACGCTGATCCTGTTTCTGACCAGCGGACCCTCGGTGGTAGCCGGCTTGACGTCAAGCGACGCCGGCGCGGCGGCTACGGCGGCCGGCATCAACGCGTTCTCACAGAACACCTTGGTAGCGTCCGGCGCCGCCGTACAGCGCCATCGGGCCGAGCGGGTGAGACCCACCCATTTGACCTGGCTGGCGCTGCGCTCCACATTGACGAGCTTTACTGTTTCCCAGGCCAGATTGCCGACGGCGAATGCCGTGGCCTTCTGCAGCGACTCTGCATCGCGGCCTGCGTACGGCTTATCGTCGTCGTATCTAACACGCACGGGTTGAGCCGCGCTGGCCGCGCCTGGGGCTCCGGGCGGCGGTTGGGCCCCGCCAGCGCCGGCGCCCGCGCCCGCGCCGGGAAAGTCGCGAGTGTTTTCATCAGGGTCGTACTCGACCTGTTCCCAATCAGGTCGGCGGTAATAGGTCTTCTCCGTGGTCCAGGGCTTGGTGAACGCCTTCGGGTCTTCGACGACAATCGCATCCTTCAACGAGTGGCCATCGGGCGACCAGATGCGCTCGAGGATGTGCATCTCATCGCTATGAGCCCCGCCCCCCATCAGGCGCGTATCTTCCTTGAAGCAGCAGGTATCGACGATGAGGGTTTTGCCCTCCCACCGGCCAATCGAATGGCCCTTCGTGCTCGGCAACGCGTCCACCGGATGAAGGCGGCCGTCGGTGTAGATTTCGCGCGTACCCCCGTTGGAGGTCATGATGACTACTTCGCGTGGATTGATCTCGATATCCATCGGGAAGAGCATGATCATCATGGACGGCATGCTGGCGTATAAGCCGCCGCCACGGAAGTTGCGAGGGCGGCCGGCCAGATTTGCGGCACGCATTTCCGCCCGCCGGTCCTGGTATTCCTTCAGGTACTTTTCGTTGTAGGGAGGAACCTGCGGCTCTCCTGGCGTGTTGGGAAGACTGTCGTCCCAGACGATGTCACCGCCACGCTCCCAGATGCCGTTCCAATCCGGCAGGTGGGACCACGTGGGAAGCTTCGGGGTGCCGGTCGGAAAATTCGCCGTCTGGGCCAACGCCGGCTCGCTCGTAGCCACGCTCAGTCCGACCGCAAGGACCAGCAGTCCCAACCTCGTCATCCGGCCAATCGCGTACATGTTCATCAGGATCCCTGTTTGCAAGGTTAGCGCGGGCTGCGTGGATCAGTTCGGCGTCGAGGACTCGGTGAGAACGGTGCCGTCGGCCTTGATCGCCTTGACGAAGGCGCCGCCGTTGCCGCCGGCCTTCAGCGGGTTGATGGTGACCGTGAGCTTATCCCCCGGCGCGAACGTATGGGGACCGAAGCCCTGCCTGATGAGGGTGTTGACACTGGCGCCCTCGATGTTGAATTCGACCGACGTATCCCCTTTCATCACCAGCAGGATCAGCCAGCTGTGCGGATTGGTGAATTCCCACGACTTCACCGTGCCCTCGAGCTGCACGGGATGCTGGGGATCGAACATCGCAAAGGAATGATGGGCCGCTGCGGCTGCGGCCATGGCCCACATGACGCCCGCGGCAAGCCATCGAAACAAGATCGAGCGGCGGTCGGCCAGGGTACATAACTTCATATTGCTCCTCCGCCGTATCGGACGGCACCGACGAAACGTCGATGGTGTTTGTTCGGGAATGGGAATATACACGCGCTTTTGTGTGTTTGGTCGATCTTAGCCAACGACACATACACAGACACACAACGATATAATTCGATATGTATTGATTTGAGGGGCGGCGTCGATGATTAGAATTTTTTGCCCACGGTGATGCCATAGGTCCGCGGTGCCGCGTAGCTAACCGCGGTCGTGCCCGGTGCCTGGTTTAGGCTCAACGCGTAGATCCGGTCCGTGAGGTTCTTGCCCCACAGGCGCACGGTGAAGCCATCGTGCGCCGAGGCCCACAGGATCGAGCCGTTGAGCAGACCGTAGCCGGGCTGAGTCAACTCGTTGTCCGGCGCGAAGTAATACTTCGAAGTGATCGCTGCGTTCAGATTGAACGTCAACGTTCCGCCATTCTGCGTGAGGGGATGCCGGTAGTCGAGGTTGATGGTGCCCGTTGCGGTGGGGGTCTCTGGAAGCTGATTGCCCGTCGCGGCCAAACTGCAGACGCTCGTCGACTTGCCGGGGCATGTGAGGAAGAAATCGGCTTTGGGAAACGAGGTGAAATAGTCGCGGATCAGCTCGACGCCGGTACGCAGCGTCAATCGGGACGTCACGGCCGCCGTCAAGTCGAGATCCAAACCGAAACTGGTCGCGCCCGCACCGTTATAGATGAGCGCCTGGCCGTTGACGAAGCGCGACACCTGGATGTCCTTGTAATCGTAATAAAAGACCGAGGTATTCAGGGACATTCGCCGCGCCAGCAACTCGGTCTTCAAACCCATCTCGTACGCGGCGAGCCTTTCGGGGTTGTAGGGGGCATCGCCGTTGGAGAGGTTGAAGCCGCCGCTCTTGAAGCCGCGGCTGTCGGAGATGTAGCCCATCACGTCATCCGTGAACCGGTGCTCCAGCCCGATTCGCCACGTGGGAACGTCGGTCGCATCGCTCTTATTGAGGCTCGTCGGCGGGATCGGTGTCACGTTCCGGAAACCGCTCGACACACTGTCGACGCTGCGTGCCTCGTGTGTAAAGCGCGCCCCGAGGGTGAGGTCGGTGTTGTGCAGCACCTCCTTGGTGACCTGCCCGTAAGCGGCCTCCGAATGCGTGTACTCGGTCGAATTGTTCGTGGACTGAGTGGTATGGGTCAGTGGATTCACGGCAGGACCGCCGAAAAGGGTATTCCCGGGCAGATTGCCGCTGGTGGCGTAGTAATAATACAGCCCGGTCACCCATCTCCAGGAGGAGCCGGCCGGGGAGAGCAACTGCATTTCCTCCGTGAACTGCGTGTCCGCCGAGTGGGTGATGACGGCGACGATGGGCTGTGGACCCGTATCGATGTCGATGGCGTTCTGGATCGAGTCCTGGCGCCAGGCCAGCGTGTTCACCAACGAGGCGAAGCTGGCATCCTGATCGAACTGCAGACTGACCCCGCCGCCCTTTTTGTCGCGCGAGGGCTGCACGTTATTGTCGACGTCGAAAGTCGGCAGGCCGGCGAAGCCCTGAGGATAGTAGATGTTGGGCACGTTGCCGTAGTTGCGCAGCGAGCCGATCGTGCTGTTGTTCTCGGCGTAATCGAAAATCAACTTGAAAGCGGTGCCATCCCGGGGATTGAAGACCCACTTCGAGCGGGCCGACAGATCGAGGGCCTGCTTGTTGACCTGCTCGCCGTTGTAGAGGTTCGTACCCCAACCGGTCAATTGCTGGCTGGATTGGAAGGCGAGATCGCCGGCGAGAACGCCCGAGCCTCCCGTGACGTATAGATCCTCCGTCACCGTGTTGTAATTGCCGTAGCCGACCTGGGCAGAGCCCGAAAAGCCGGCCAGCGGATCCAGGGTCACCACCTGCATCAGGCCGCCGGTGGCGTTGCGTCCGAACAAAGTGCCCTGCGGGCCCTTGGCCACCTCGATCTGCGCGATGTTGTTGAAGCTGAGCGCCGAGAAGCTCGGCGAGCCGTGATAGACGCCGTCGACATACAGGGCCACGGAGTTCTCGATGCCCGTACCGATCGCGGTATTGCCGATGCCACGCAGGTGCGGCATCGGGGTGCCTTGTGATTGCGGCATCGTCAGACCCGAAACGACATTCGCAAGATCCGTCGTCCCCGTCACACCGGCCGACTCCAGGCTGCTGGCGGGCAACGCCGTCACGGTGACAGGGACGTCCTGTAGGTTTGCCCTGCGGCGTTCTGCGATGACGACAATTTCCTGCAGCGTGTTGTCTGAATCGGAGGACGCGGCGGGCCCGACGCCCCGGGTTTCGGGGGAAGCGGCCTGCTGTGCCAGCACGAGCTGGGGAGCGGCCCAGATCGTCAGCGAGATGCCATGCAATGTCCCAACACGGAATTTGAAACGAACACTTCCCAACGCCATTGATCTGTCCCCCTACCGTTGCTGAGTCATAGTAGGTATTCAAAATTTATCGCGTCAATACATGGCGACGCCAAATGACGCATTTATTTAGTCATCGAAGTTTGTCGTTCTGTGTCTGTT
>JAQGOE010000332.1 GCA_028293725.1 Gammaproteobacteria bacterium
CCGTCTACCCGCACCGCTGGGCTGTGTCGCGAGAGGTGTGGCAGCGCTTCTTCGAGCAAGCCGAGCGTGAAATTGGCATCCTCGTCTACGCGGCTACGTTCCTCGCAGAAGATGCTGGATTCCGGCGTCTGCTCGAAGACAAGGCAAAGGCAGGGGTCCGGCTGCGCATCCTGCTGGGCGATCCTGATAGTCCAGCCGTTGCCGATCGTGGCCATGACGAGGGCATCGACGAGGCAATCGCAGGCAAGGCGCGGAACGCGCTCATCCTGTTCCGCCCGTTGCTACGGATCGACAACGTCGAGATCCGATTGCACGGAAACACGCTGTACAACTCAATCTATCGCGCAGACGAGCAGTTGCTCGTGAACACGCACATATACGGCATGATGGCCAGCAATGCGCCCGCGTTCCACTTGCGCAAGATTCCAGGCGGCGACTTGGTAAGCACCTATCTGGAAAGCTTCGAACGCGTCTGGGAAGGCGCCGCACCTTACGAGGGAGCCTGATCGTGCCTGGCCGCATTGACTACCACGACGATCCTGATGCGCCGAAGCCGAACAGCATGGTGCCGTCGGTGAATGTAGTGGTAGCGAACAGTGCGGGCGAGGTCCTGCTCATACGGCGTTCTGATAACGACAACTGGGCTCTGCCGGGTGGCGCGATCGATCTGGGCGAGTCGGCTAGGCAGGCAGCCGTGCGCGAGACGAAGGAAGAGACCGGGATCGACTGCGAGATCACTGGGCTAGTCGGGATCTACACCGATCCGAAGCACATCATCTTGTACACGAGCAACGGCGAGGCTCGCCAGGAGTTCTCGATCGTGATGACCGCGCGGCCATTGGCCGGAGAGCCGACGCCAAGCGACGAGTCGAAAGAGGTTCGCTGGGTATCGCCATCCGATGTGGTCGGCTACACGATGGACCGAGCGATGCGCGTCCGGATCGCCGACTACCTTCGCGGCGACCCGTCGCCCGTGATCATCTAGTTTCCAACTGCGCCGGCCAACGATCCAGTAGCCGCTCGAGCTCCGCTACCGCCGCCTTCGCACCCGCTGTGCTCAGCACAGCGGGTGCGTTGAGTCTTATGATCCTCCGCTCCAGACCGTATAGGCTTGATTCGCGATCGGGACTAATGAAAGTGGGCACGACCAGGCCGTCACCTAACCCACCATTTCTGGCCATCATTCAGGCAAGGCCACCTTAGTGGCTGCTGAATAGATATAAGCGCACCAAGGTGGTAACGCGGACAGTCTGAACGGGAGGAAGCCAAGAACGCCGCGCCTCCTGGTTCACTGCGTCGGCATCCTGTGCGCCAGTAGCCCGAAAGCCCCAAGCAGCACTGAGCGGGTCGGTCACCCAAGCGCGGCCTGACCGTTGGGGCGCGCCAGCGCGCGAACGCGAAGCCAGATGGGGGCGGTGGAGTGCTAGGAAGGATACCGCAGGCCTCAGAAGCTCGATCCTGTCTCATAGATGAGACGCAGCCACGCGCCTGTGCCCGCGACCCTGAAGGTGCAACCTCGAACCCCCAAGCCCGACTCGACATCCGCTATCATTATGCCACCAAGGGGTATGGCGCCAACCCGGGAGGGGTTGATGATGAGGGGAAGCGTATCAATATCTACATCTGACGGGTCAATCGACTTGCGCGCACTGGCTGCCTGGCTCCGTGAAGACGACATTTTTCGGGGAAAGATACGCCTAGACGAGGAGCCAATCAATCTGGGGCATATGGGTGGACTGATCGGAGAGATCATTATCGCCGTAGGCGGTGGTGGAGTTGCAAATACGCTAATCCGCCAGCTTTTCACCTGGCTGGAAAAGCGCGGCGATCGACACGCCGCGCACTTGACCCTAAAGGACGGCACCGGCCGCGAGGCTAGTCTCGACGTGAGCGGCCTCGACAACCCCGACGCCATAATGCACAGAGTCTTCGAATTCTTCTCCTCTGGCAAATAATTGAAATGCAAAGGCAACCAGATCCCTGGCGATCGCGAGTAGTGCTTGCCGGCACTAGCGACTATGAGCATCACATTGAGCTGCCCCGCCTGCCAGCGATACGGAATAATCTGGTTGGACTGGAGGAGGCCTTCACCAATCCCGCAACTGGTATATTTACCTCCGACTACTGCACGGTGATAGATACTCCAGATTCACCGAAGAGCTTCATGCAACGGCTAGGTCGCGCAGCACGTGAGGCTGAGGACGTTTTCCTTGCCTATTATGCTGGCCATGGCCTTCTCGGCTTGGGAACCTCGGGAACGCAGCTCTACTTGTCGGTACGCGAAACCGACCCTCAACAGCTCGACGGAACTGGGGTGCCCTTCGAATGGGTGAGAAATGCCATACTAATCAGTCCAGCCGAGATCCGGGTTCTAATCCTCGACTGCTGCTTTTCAGGCCGAGCGATCGGCGCGATGTCCGATTACTCGGCAGCGCTTGAGCAGGTCAAGATTACGGGAACAACTATTCTCACATCCACGACGGCAAACGAAGTCTCTCTTTCTATGCCGGGCGAACGATACACGGCATTTACCGCCGAACTACTCGAACTCCTCACTAAGCCAAGCAACGATTCTTTGTCACTTGGCGACTTGTACCGTCCCCTGAGCGCAGCCATGGCACGGCGGCGCCTGCCGTCACCCAAAATAATCGTTGGCGACTCAAGCGGCAGCCTGATCCTTCGCCGACCTCCATCGTTGCTACGCACTACCGATGGTGACCGCATCAATAGCAACCCCAGCACGCAAGAAATTCCAGCGCCCGAGCCATTGGGTGCTCTTTCGCAGCTCGTGCGCGATGACGTACACCCCTCGCTAAGGCAACTCGGCCCTGATGTTTCGCCTCGGACCCCACAGCCACCCGACGCTGCGCGCGCGGAGCCATCCCTCAGACCATCCGAGCCCGCGGCCGACCGGCGACCCCGCCCCGCCGACCCTGCGCCCCCATCGCCCGCACCACCCGAGCCAGCGGCCGAGCCGGGACCCGCGTGGCCCAGCCGTGCGGTCGACGCCGCGCCATCCCGCCCGGCGGCCGACCGGCGGTCCCGCCGTGCGGTCGACGCTGCGCCCCCA
>JAQGOE010000347.1 GCA_028293725.1 Gammaproteobacteria bacterium
ACGCCAGTTGTTGAGGTAGGAGTCGGAAACCCAGCCAAATCCGTCCGATGTGACGAGTGACGGGATGACACCTTTCAGGCGCGTCTGCACTCTCGCGTGCGTCGCTCGCTCGATCATCGACCGTGCCCGTATTAGTGCGTTGGACCCCTACAGAGACTCCGCCGCCGTCATCGAGGCGTCGGATCTTGACTATTGAGTTCAGATATAACCGATATCGGCCAGAAACGACGCCAGTTCTTGCTCCACTTCCAGCATCTGTACGATCTGGGCATGACTGATCTTTGTGGCGAGTCTCGCTGCTGGCATGCCCTTGACGTAGTCCGGCCACCGCCGGCGCAACTCCTGCAGGGCGTGCGAGGACGTAGGCGGTCGTAGGTCTCTACATCCGTCGAGGTGCCGAAGTAGCAGGGCCTCGTGGCAAGGCTCTTGCCAGAGGAGTCTTAACTTCGTCGCCGCGACGATGGCCGGTATACGCGCGTCGCGTGCCGGAGCCTGCCCACGTCGATCGGCGTCCAGCAGCACGGCGCGATGAATGTAGGGTGCCTCACGCTTGCGCTCACCCTCCGAAATGCGGCGCGCAGCCAGTTCAATCAGTGCCAACGGATCGCCACCGCCCGGCTTTAGAAGCACAATGTCCAAGTGCACATCCCGGCGCCGACTCTCAAGTAGACGATTGATGAGCGCGCCATAACCGCGTTCACTTTCGCCTTCACAGCCCAGGAAGACGCGACGACGTTGCGCAATGAGCGGCCGGCGCGAGCGCTTCATCCCAGATGCGGCACGGCACCGTACACACCGCCCAAGTATTTGCGATAGTAGTTATCGTTGCGCCGTACCGCTTGTACGTCGCGTAGCCCATAAATTGTCGTTCGACCGCGATCATCCTTTTCGCAGAACAAGATCTCTTCCTTGACCAATTCCTCCAGCAACGAGGCGTTGTTGCAGGTCATCCAGAGCTGGGCGTCGAAGGGGTTTCGATCCGGGTCATGAAACCACCGCACCAATTCCGGTAACACCAGCGGGTGAATCGCAAGGTCCAATTCATCGATAGCGGCGATGCCTCCCGATTCCAGCGCTTGGATGAGCAGCGGGAAGGTCCTGACAAAGAGCCTGGTGCCGTGACTCTCGTACTGGACGTGCAGCGGGCCGGCCAGGCCTTCGTGCTCGAACAATGCCAAGGGGCCATTGGGCCCCGCTTGAATCCTCATGCCGCGGACGCCGAGATCGATCCGCTCAATGTCGCGATTGAGCAGCTCCAGCAGTTTTGGATTAGCCGCATAGTGTCGCGCGATGGCATCGTCATTGAACTCCTGCTTCTCTATCAGAATGTTGGAGGAGACAAGGCCAGCAGTACGCCACAGCAGTGTCGACAGGGGATGTTTGAGCTGGGTCAGCGTTGAAATAACACTGGCATTCGGACGCAGAACTTTCTCCAGCGCCTGTCGATACCCGACCAAATCGAAATCTTTGCCGGCACTCACGGTTCCCGCTTCATTTCGCTCAAACAAGCGAACCTGGCGCCCGGCATCCGGCGGCCAATATTTCAACGTTTCTTTGATCACCCGGGTCGGCTGGCCTGCAGGACCACCCAAAGACACCTCATATGCGTAGCGGCACTGCGCGACGCCTGGCTCGGTTGCGCGCTTCAGATCGGCTGGCCCTGAAAAGTGAACGGCGAGATGGGTCGGCAGTTCGCGCGCTTGCTGGTCGTTGAAGCGCTGATACGGCATCCACGCTTCCGGCGCCGCACGGAAGCTGTCCCGCACAAACCAGGCGAGAAACGACAGCGCGCGCAGCACATTGGATTTGCCCGAGGCATTCGCGCCAAAAAGCCCGATAACCTTGGGCGCACGCTCCGTAGCACCAGCCCACAGGGGAGCGATGCGCCCAGGCTCCTCCGGAGCATGACCCATCGCACGCAGGTCGATGACCTGAAGGTCACGGATGGAATAGAAGTTCGCAATTTCGAGTCGGTGTAGCATCACTGAGCGCCAAAAAGCGATGGGTCAATCTATCATGAATGGCTGTATTTGACAAATTAATGCCGATTTTTGCTCTAGAGGCGGTTCAAGGCGTCGCTGAAACTCAAGATAAGGTGAAATTCGCACGTCCACTGAAGCTCTCGGCAAGAGGGCCGTTCAACCCTTCGAGTGCGGCTTTGAGGGGGTGTCGAATAAAACCGGTAGTACCGTCGCCGACGATACGCCGCACAGTGTTGTAATAATCGACCGAGCTCAGCGGCGGTACGGTCGCTCTTGTTAACTTCAGAGATCTCGGGGTTATCGCACAATCGACGGAAAGACTGATGCAGGCCGCGTTGGTAGCGATGGCGGCTGGGCGTCGCCGATGAGCCGAGTAACCGCTGTTAATCCTCGCGCACGCGCGCTCAGGATGTCTCCGAGACCCCACGCCGCGCACCGATGTAGGTTACTTCGGTGGTCTGGGCACGCAGAAGTTGCGCGAACTCATCGGCCGGCAGAGGTCGCTTGAAATAGAAGCCCTGCAGCTCATCGCAGGCGTGGACCCTGAGGAACTCCGCTTGCTCGCGTGTTTCCACGCCTTGACCGACGACCGTCAAGCTCAGGGACTTGCCCATGGCGATGATCGCACCGGCGAGGCCGGACTCCTTGGGGGTGCTGACGAGATCGCGTGTGATGCAGCGATCGATTTTGATCGTGTCCAGAGGAAAGCGCTGCAACATCGCGAGTGAGGAATAGCCGGTACCAAAATCATCCACGGCAATGCGCACGCCGAGGCCCTTGAGCTGAGTCAGAATCCGCAACGTGTTCTCAACATCCTGGATGAGGAGCGACTCATTGAGCTCGATCTCGAGCAGCTGCGGGTCCATGCCGGTGCTCACCAGGATGGAGCTCACATCGGCCACCAGGTTTTCGTCACAGAACTGCGTGCTCGTCAGGTTCACGGCGATCGCGAGCGGCGGCAGGCCTTGCTGCTGCCACTCGATGCTTTGGCGACAGACGCTGTTGAGAACCCATTTCCCAATGGGGATGATGAGCCCCGTCTCCTCGGCAGTCGGAATGAACTGCATCGGGGAGATCATGCCGAGCTCCGGATGCTGCCACCGCAGGAGCGCCTCCATGCCGGTGACGCGACCGGTCGTAATATCGCGCTTGGCTTGATAGTGGAGCAGAAACTCCTGCTGTTCGAGCGCGCGCCGGATGCTGGATTCGAGGGTGAGCCGCTCGAGTGAGTTGGCGTTGAGCTTCTCGGAGTAGAACTGGAAGTTGTTCTTGCCTTCGGCCTTGGCGTGATACATCGCGACGTCGGCATGCTTCTTCAGGGATTGTTCATCGAGACCGTCGTGCGGATAGGTGCTGATGCCGATGCTCGCCGTGACGCGAAATTCCTGTCCGATGAGGGTGAAGGGCTGGGCGGTGGCCGAAAGGATCTTCTGCGCGACATTCGCCGCGTGGGACTCATCGGCGAGATCGGGCATCAGCACGACGAACTCGTCTCCGCCGAGGCGCGCAACGGTATCGCTCTCGCGCACACAGGCCTTCAGGCGCGCGGCCACCTCCTTCAGCAAATCATCGCCCGCATCGTGGCCCAAGGTGTCGTTGATTTGCTTGAAGCGGTCGAGATCGAGCAGCGCCACGGCCATGCGCCGCTCGTAGCGACGCGCCTCATGGATGCTTTGACTCAGTAGCTTGCTGAAGAGGCTGCGGTTAGGCAGTCCCGTAAGGCCGTCGTGAAAGGCGAGATGTTCCATCTGCTCCGCATGCGCGATGCGCGACTCCTGAGCGGCACGACGGCTCTCGGCGAGCTCCGCGCTCAGTCTGCCGAGGAGCAGGGCCAGCAGTATGGTGAATGCGCTCGCCCCCGCTGCCCGGAGCCGGTAGATCCGCTGATGGCGTAGAACTTCCGCGAGTTGGTCCTGCTCGGAGATTCCGACGATGATCGACAGCGGGAGGCCAAAGAGCTCGCGCGCTGCCGTGTAGCGCTGCACATGATCCCAGGGGTTGATGACCAGAGTGACCTTGGCGTCCTCATCGGTTGCGCCGGTGGTCGCGGCCGCATAGTCCACCACCTCGCCACTCATGATAGAGGTGCCGGTGCGGCGCACACGAAACACGCCATCCGTTCCGAGGAGGCCAAGCACACCGTGCTCGCCCAGCACAGCCGCATCGTAGCTGCTGACAAAGTAGCTGGCCTGGACCGTCAAGGTAACGATGCCGACGAAGCTGCCCTGACCATCGAGCAGCGGCCGGCTGAACCGCAAGAGCCACTCGCCCGAGGCCGGATCGCTTCGCGGACGGTCCACGACCACCGCGTCATCGGCCTGTGCGGAATTGGCGCGGACGCGCTCGAAATGCTCTGCCAAGGGTATCTGTGCGCCCATCGAGCCCGAACTCGCCACGCGCGTACCCGTGCGATCCGTGACGCTCACCGAAAACAACAACGGTCGGGGCAGCAGATCCTGGGCATTGAGCTCGTTGAATCCTTCCACGACGCCGCGGGACCGCGAGGCGTACTGAACGAGTTTGAGGGTGCGGTCGATGTCGCGCAGGACGCGTACCACCTGCGCCTCGTACGTGCCGAGTTGTTCGAGCGTGGAGGCGTATGCGGCGTGCTCCGACTGCGCCCGCTCGGAACGCGTCAGATTGAGCGTGAACAGCCAGAGAATGGCCAGGACCAGCGCCGCGATCGACGCAAACGCCAGCCGTGGCTGCGTTAGCCGGCCGAGTAGTTGCTGCAGAAGTGTTCGCACTGGAAAGTTCCGCTATTTCAACTCGAGAACAATCTTGACCGATGCATCGACCGAGCTCCGATCGACATAGCCGATGGCTTTGGGGTCCGCACCGACCGCCTTCACCACTAGCGCACTGGAGGCGAGCTCCCGAGGTGACTGTCCCCGACCGGTGAAGTCGAGCTTCGCCCAGATCGAGCGCACCTGCGCATCTGTTTTGCCTGTGACCTTGGCATAGAACTCAGTGCGAAGAGGGGACGGTTCTGCGGTATCGATCGGCTTTAAGTTCGCCGAGCGCCCCAGGTAAATTTGTGCAATATCACCAGCCGTTAGGTTCGAGGCGTTCCTGACACTGACAATGACGACCACATCAGCGTGCGCCGGCCTAAAGAAGAGCAGCGCCAACAAAGCGAACGGGAATACGGGTACGAGGGAGCCGGAGCGTGTCATGAGCGCTCCTTAAAAGACCACGTCCATCGCGAGACTCAAGACCATCACGGGCCTGGTGATCGGCGCGAA
>JAQGOE010000380.1 GCA_028293725.1 Gammaproteobacteria bacterium
ACCAGCGGCTCATGTGCCGCCGCGTGGAGCGCGACCGCGGTCTACACGGGCGGCATGACGGCCAGTGAGAACAGCACCAACTATCTTGCGAACTGGTGGACTCAGGGCAACGATCCCGCATCCAGCAGCGGCCCGTCGGGCAGCGGTCAGCCGTGGACCTCGCAGGGCTCGTGCGCCGGTGGCAGCGGCACTGGCACGGGTACTGGCACTGGCACTGGCACCGGGACGGGTACCGGCACCGGCACGGGCGGCACGGGCCCCACCTCGCCACCGCCTTCGTTCGTGTTCAGTCCCTTCAAGGACATCACGATCAGCATGAACTGGAACACCAACGTGATCAGTTCGGCCGTGACCGGCACTCTGCAGCCGGTGACGTCGGTGATGCCGACCAACAACACGACACTGACCTGGGCGTTCGCGAGCGGCGAGTGTGGTAGCGAGGGCTGGGCGGGCTTGACGCCTACGCAAGTGGCGTCGAACGTGCAGGCTTTCGTCAGCGCTGGGAAGAAGTACATCATTTCCACCGGCGGTCAAGCTGGAGTGTTTACTTGCGGCTCTGACGCGGGCTTCGACACGTTCGTCCAGAAATACATCTCCGCAAACATGATAGGCGTCGATTTCGACATCGAGGGTGGGCAGAGCGCGGACGTCATCAACAATCTCGTCGCGCGAGTGAAGGTGGCGAAGGGCAAGTATCCCAACTTGCGTTTCAGCTTCACGCTGCAGACGCTCGGCGGCAATTCTGGAGGCTTGAACCAGTTGGGTAACGAGGTGATTTCCGCGATCCATTCCACGGGATTGACCGGCTACATCATCGACCTCATGGCCATGGATTACGGCAGCACCGGTCCCGGTAACTGCGTCGTGGTCAATGGTGCTTGCGAGATGGGTCAGTCGGCCATCCAGGCGGTGGAGTTGCTCCACAGTGGCTTCGGTGTCCCCTACAACCAGATCGAGCTGACTCCGGACATCGGCGGCAACGACACGCAGGGGGAGACCTTCACACTTGCGGATGCCGGAACCATCTCGGCTTACGCGTTGCAGAAGGGATTGGCTGGAATCCACTTCTGGTCGTTCGATCGGGACAACGACTGTGCTCCGGGTTCGTCCTCACCGACCTGCAATGCCTATGGTCAGGCGGGCCGCCTAGGGTTCACCACGTCGTTCCTGTCGGATCTGGGACTGTAGTCGCGCTCCAGTCCTGGTCAAGAACCCGCCGGCGGCTCGTGCGCCGGCGGGTTTTTTATGAGTTCTTCAGCCACATGAAGGTGCCGATGCCGGCGAAGGTCATGAGGATGGATCCCACCAGGTGAGTGGCCGCCGCACCGAGTGCCCAGGACAGTCGTCCTTGCTGCAGAAGCGCGGTGATTTCCGCGGAAAACGTCGAGAAGGTGGTGAGCCCGCCGCAGAAGCCGGTGATCACAAATAGCCGCCATTCCGGCGCGATGGCGGTGTACGTACCGAAGAAGGCGATGGCCAATCCGATGATGTAGCCACCGATGAGATTGGCCGTAAGCGTGCCAGGTGGCAGGGTGGGGAAATGGGCATTGAACAGGGTCCCGAGCCACCAACGCAGCAGGGAGCCCAGACTTCCGCCCAAGGAGATTGCGACGATCGGCTTCCACATTGACCTGTCCCCACCAAAAGTGCCGTCTGCTTTACACTGGAAATGTAAGGAGAGTCCAGCTCTAAGTATAAAAAGGGTATTTATGCACGCAGGGTTTGCGCGTGAATTGTTACTTACGTTTACGGTAGTCGCCATGACCGCATGTTCACAGGGGTCCCAACAGTCGGCGTCCAAACAGCCGGGCACTGGACAGAATGACGCGGACGTCCGCCTGCGGTCGATTTATGCCAGCGAGTGGAAGTGGCGCGAGCAGCAGTTAGCGGATGACGAAGACTCGCAGAAGCCAATCTCGGATCATCTGCCGAAAGTGGACCCCGCGTCACAGGAGGCGCGGTTGCGGTATTGGGAGGACGTCCTGCACAAGCTCGACGCGATTCCGCGCGCCGCGCTTTCTCCCGGGGAGCAGATCAACCTCGACGTCTACTACCCGCAGATCCGGGGCCTCATTGCGAGCCAGCGGTTCCGTGACTTCGAGATGCCAGCCAACTCGGATACCACGTTCTGGACCGATATCGGCTACACCGCGCGCCGGAATTTCCGCACGGCGCAGGACTACCGCAACTGGATCGGCCAGATGTGCGACATTCCGCGCTATTTCCACGAGCAGATGGACGAGATGCGCGCCGGGATGAAGCGCGGCTTCACCCCTCCGAAGGTGACGATGGATGGCCGGGACTCTTCGATTACGGCGGTGACGGACGCCACTCCCGAGGCGAGTCTGTTCTACACACCATTCAAGGATATGCCGGGGATCTCGCCGGCTGAGCAGGCGGCGTTGCGCGCTGACGCTGTAAAGACGATCCGCGACGCCGTGCAACCCGCCTATGTAGAACTCCTGAAGTTCATGCGAACCGAATACGTGCCGGGGTTGCGGACGACGTTGGCTGCGGAGGATATGCCCGACGGCAAGGCGTTCTATCGCGCGAAGATCCGGGAATTCACGACGCTCGATATGTCGCCAGAGGAGATTCATTCCCTCGGCATCGCCGAAGTCGCGCGGCTTCACGATGAGATGCTTGCGGTCATGAAGGAGACGGGCTTCAAGGGGGATTTCCCGGCCTTTCTCAAGTTCCTGCGCAGCGAGCCGCGCTTCTATGCGAAGACGCCCGACGAGATGCTCATGCGGGCTGCCTGGATCGCGAAGAAATTCGACGCGAAGGCGCCGCTGTATTTCGGCTATCTGCCGCGGGCGCGCTTTGCCATCAAGCCGGTGCCGGATGACCTGGCGCCCTTCTACACGGCGGGGCGTGGCGGACCGGGCGTTTACCTGGTGAATACCTACAATCTTCCGAGCCGGCCGCTTTACAACCTCACGGCGTTGACGTTGCACGAGTCGGCACCGGGGCACGCGTTTCAGATGCCGATCGCGGCGGAGCACAAGGATCAGCCGGAGTTTCGTCAGCGCACCTACATTTCTGCGTACGGTGAAGGTTGGGCGTTGTATTGCGAGAGTCTCGGTGTCGAGATGGGAATGTACGAGACGCCTTACGACCGGTTCGGGATGTTGGGATACCAGATCTGGCGGGCGGCGCGCCTGGTGGTGGATACGGGGGTGCATGCGCAGGGATGGACGCGCGAGCAGGCTATCGCCTATCTGCGGCAGTACACGGCGTTGCCGGAGCACGAGATCGAGACCGAGGTCGATCGGTATATTGCGTGGCCGGCGCAGGCGCTCTCGTATTACCTGGGCGAGCGGGCGATTCTGCAGGCTCGTGCGAAGGCTGAAAAGGAGTTGGGGGATCGGTTCAATATCCGGGCGTTTCATGACGCGGTGTTGGAGTTGGGGTCGGTGCCGCTGCCGGTGCTGGCTGGGCACATCGATAGGTTCATCGCAGCGGGTGGGAAGGGGCCGTATCCGGAGATGGAGTGAGCTCGACGCGTGCTGGGAGTTCTGCTAGCGGGCAAGCGCTCGTACGGCGCGGGCGGCGGCGGAGGCCCGGTTCTCTACGCCGAGTTTCACAAAAACCTGCTCGAGGTGTTTGTTCACCGTGCGCGGGCTGATGTTGAGGATTTCGCCGATCTCACGGTTCGACTTGCCGCGGCTGATCCACAAGAGCACTTCGGCTTCGCGGCCGGTGAGCTGCAGTGTCTGCTGGAGGAGTTGCTCGTCGCCGCCCGCCGTGACTTCGGCGAGGCGGAACAGCAGTTCGTCGGGCCCGATGGAGCTCAGGAAAGACAGCTCGATGCGCCGCACGCCCACTTCGAGGCAGGCGCGGGCGGTTGTCTTGGCGGCGGATTGCCGGAGTTGTTTGATCTGCTCGATCACCGCCGGGGGCAGACTCGGGCCTTGGCCCGCGACCGCGGGGAACAGCTCGGCCAGCAGTTGTTTTGCCTTGGGCGTACACCACAGCAGGCGGGCCGACTGGTCGGTAGCGAGCAGAAACCGGCCAGTGGCATCAAGAGCCACGCGCGTACCGTGGGCGATCCTGGCATTCGTCAGATGCACGCGAATGCGTGCCAACAGCTCTTCAACGATGATGGGCTTCGTGACGTAGTCCACGCCTCCGGCAGCGAGTCCCTGGACTACGTGCTCGGTCTCGCTCAGGCCGGTCATGAAGACCACCGGTACGTGCGAGAGCAGCTTTTCGTTCTTCAGGCGCCGGCAGGTTTCGAAGCCGTCCATGCCGGGCATGAGCGCGTCCATGAGCACGAGGTCGGGTGTGATCTGGTCCACCAAGGCCAGGGCACTCTCGCCGTCCGTCGCGATGAGTACGGTGAAGCCAGCGTCATCCAGGGTGTCCGTCAGAAAACCCAACGTCTCCGGCGTGTCGTCGACGACGAGAATCGTGTCCCTTCTTGTTGTTCCATCAACCATGTTTCTGCATCGATTCCAGGACGGTCATGTAGCGTTTCAGGTCGAAGTTCGAGATGAAGCCACGCAGATGGGCTGCGAATGGGCCGTTCGCCGGGTGCTCCGCTTCGATTTCACGCAACTTTGCCTCGATGCCACGGACGTGGCCTATGCGACCCAACTCGTAGAGGGCGCCGATGTGATGCAGACATTGGTCCGGGGGGTTGTCGAGGGGACGGTTGGCCGTGACTCGCGGCTCGACCGGGACGTCATACAGCCATTCGAGATGTAACAGCGAGCCGACACATTCCAGGAGCAGATCGATGTCGATAGGTTTTACCAGAAAGGCATCGTGCAGCGGCCCGCCGCCGCCGCCCGGGCTATATTCATAGGCGTTAGCCGAGACCATCGCGATCTTTGGATGTCGCGCGCTGTCGTCGGATGCGCGTAGTTCCCTGACGACGTCCCAGCCCGTCATGTCGGGAAGCGAAATGTCCAACAGCGCCAGGTCCGGCGAATGGTGGCTGGCGAGCTCCAGGCTGGAGCGGCCATCGTGAGCCGGCAGCAGTATGAAATCGAGAGGCTGCAACACGTTCTGCAGCAACCCGAGGTGCGCCGGATCGTCGTCGGCGAGGAGGATAGTGCGACGGGGGCCGGAGTAGCCGTGCACTCGCCGCCGCGCCGGTGTCTCCGCGACATCCTGCGTGGCATGCGATAGCTGCAGCCGAACGACGAACGTGGTGCCTTCTCCGAGTGTGCTGCGAACGAGGATTTCGCCGCCCATGATCTGGGTCAACAACTTCGTGATCGTGAGGCCGAGGCCCGTGCCGGGAAGCGAGCGGACCGCGTGCGCACGGCCGCGCTCGAAGGGTTCGAACACGCGCTCGAGGTCCTCCGGCGGAATGCCCATCCCGGTGTCCGCGATCTCGAATTCCGCCACCTCGCTCCGGTAACGGACGGTGAGACAGGCGTGGCCGCTCTCGGTGTACTTGATCGCGTTGGAGAGCAGATTGATCAGGATCTGCCGCAGCCGCTTCTGGTCGGTGTGGACGCAGGCGGGTAGATTGGCCGGCGGTTGATAGCGGAAGGCAATGCCCTTTGCGGCCGCTTGCAGGCGGAACATGTCGACGAGCTGGTCGAGAAACTCCGGCAAACGAACCTTGTCGCGATTCAGGCGTAATAGTCCGTTCTCGATCCGGGAAATATCGAGAAGGCCGTCGACGAGGTTGGAGAGATGCTCCGAGCTGCGACGGATGACGCGCGCGGCGTTCTCGGCCGGGATATCCGCGCCGCGCTCGAGGAGCTGTGCATAGCCGAAAATGGAGTTGAGGGGCGTGCGGATCTCGTGGCTGATGCCGACGACATAGCGTGTCTTGGCCACGTTGGCTGCCTCGGCGACTTCCTTGGCCTTTTGCAGGGCGGCGTCCGTACGCTTGTGTGCCTCGATTTCCTCCATGAGCATCGCGGTCTGGCGCGCGGATTCCTGTTCGGCCGTACGCCGGCTTTCGTGCGCGAGCACGGTCAGCCACGCCCCGACACCGGACAGTACGAGCAGGCACAGGAACACCAGCCAGAGCGTCGTACTGATGACCTCCCTACCGGCGGGGGCCACGCCGCTGTACTGATGGTAGATGTATGAAAGCAGCAGCGCGACGATGACATTGAAGAATAGCAGCAGGCCTACGAAGTGACCGCCTCGCGTGTTGAGCGCGGTGGCCACCTTGGCCGGCAGGACTTTCTTCAGGAACGAGGCGAGCTGCTCGGTAAAGCGGCTGTTGGTCTTACAGACATCGCGGCAGCGGGCCTCGAGAGTGCAACACAGAGAGCAGATCGGCCCGGAGTAGGCCGGGCAGAGCGCGACGTCACGGCGCTCGAAGGTATTTTCGCAAATCGTACAGCGAACTTCGGTCGCGTCCGCCGGTATGCCTGTGTCGGGGCGTGCGAGGTAATAGCGGCCCTGGGTTGCCCACGCAATCAGTGGCGCGGTCACGAATGCGACGCAGAGTGCGACGAAGGGGGAGAGGATCTGCGCGACAGTGCCAAACAGCCCCAGGTAGGTGAGTGTGGACGCCAGGACCGAAGCCAGCAGGGCGCCCACTCCGACGGGGTTGATGTCATAGAGGTGGGCTCGCTTGAACTCGATCCCGGGGGGGCTCAGGCCCAGTGGCTTGTTGATAACCAGGTCCGCGACCAGAGCGCCGATCCAGCCCGCGGCGAAGTTCGCGTAGATGCGCAGGATGCCGTCGATCACGCGGAAGATGTTGATCTCCATCAACAGCAGGGCGAGTACGACGTTGAATACGAGCCAGACCACCCGGCCCGGATGAGTGTGCGTCAGGCGCGAGAAGAAGTTCGACCAGGCGATGGAGCCCGCGTAGGCATTTGTGACATTGATCTTGAGCTGGCAAACGATGACGAAAATGCCTGCCAACACGAGCGCGAGCGTGGGCGAGCGGACGGTCTCCTGAAAGGCGACGGAATACATGGTACTCGGCTCGGACGCTTGCTCGAGAGGCACCCCGTGACGCAGGCAGAGGAAGGCGAGAAACGAGCCGGCCAGCAGTTTGAAGGCACCGAGGATCACCCAGCCGGGGCCCGAGACGAGCAGGGCGGTCCACCAGCCCGCGCGATTCGCGCGCTCCTTCAGAGGAAGAAAACGCAGGTAATCCACCTGCTCGCCGATCTGGGGGAGCAGCGAGAGGAGTACCGAGGCCGCCATCCCGAAAAGCATGAAATCGATGCTGCCGTCGGCGTGTCCCTGGTGGCCGGCGTATCCCGTCCAGGCCGCGAATTCGGCCCTGCCGCGCGTCGCTACGTAGACGAGCGGCAGAAATTGCAACACCAGCCAGATCGGCTGGGTCGCCATCTGCATGCGGCTGATGAGGCTGATGCCATAGATGGCGATTGGAATGACCACCAGGGAGCTGATCACATGGGCGACGGCCATTGGAATGCCGAACAGCATGTGCAGCGCGACCGACAATATGCTGGCTTCGATCGAGAACAACAGGAAAGTAAACGAGGCGTAGATGAGGGATGTCAGGGTCGAGCCCATGTAGCCGAAGCCCGCGCCGCGCGTCAGGAGATCGATGTCGACTCCATACCGGGCGGCGTAGTAGGCAATGGGCAGGCCGATTAGGAACATCAACACCGTGAACGCCGCGATCGCCCAGACGGCGTTCTGGAATCCGTAGGCGATGGTGATAGTGCCGCCGATTGCCTCGCAAGCGAGGAAGGCGACCGGCCCCAACGCGGTGTTGCCAACCCGGAAGGCGGATTTCCGTGCGCGCCCGGCGGTATAGCGCAACGCGTAGTCTTCGAGCGTCTGGCTCGCTACCCACTGGTTGTATTGCCGTCGTTCACGGACGATGCGTTGGCGCGGGATCATGACTTCCTATTGTTGGTTGCTTGCCTTCCCTGGTGCGTCGGTCCGTTCTGTTTGGTCAGAGGCTCTCCGGCAAGTCCCGTTCGGGCAGCCCGCCGGCTTCCACGATGAACTGTGCGATCTCGCGCACGCCCACGTTCTTTTTTAGATTCGTGAACAGAAACGGCCGGGTGCCGCGCATCTTGCGGGAGTCGCGGTCCATGACCTCGAGTGAGGCCTCCACCAGGGGTGCCAGATCGATCTTGTTGATGACCAGCAGGTCCGACCGCGTAATGCCGGGGCCACCTTTGCGCGGAATCTTGTCACCGGCCGAGACGTCGATGACATAGATCGTCAGGTCGGCGAGCTCGGGGCTGAAGGTGGCGGCGAGATTGTCACCGCCGCTCTCGACGAAGATGAGTTCGAGAGCGGGGAAACGGGCGCTCATGTCCGCCACAGCGGCGAGGTTGATACTCGCATCCTCGCGAATCGCCGTGTGCGGGCAGCCGCCGGTCTCGACGCCCATGATCCGCTCGGGTACGAGGGCGCCCGACCGAGTCAGGAATTCCGCGTCCTCTTTCG
>JAQGOE010000007.1 GCA_028293725.1 Gammaproteobacteria bacterium
GGTTTCAGCAAGTTGGCGGCATCGCCAGTGCCGGCGGCGCCCCCTGCCCCCACGAGCGTGTGCACTTCGTCGATGAAGAGCACGACCGGTTGTGACGAGGCGTGTACTTCGTCGATCACTTGGCGCAGGCGCTGCTCGAACTCCCCCTTCATGCTGGCTCCCGCCTGCAAGAGGCCCACATCGAGCGCCCGCAAGGACACCTCCGCCAGCGCCGGCGGTACATCGCCCGCCGCGATCCGCCGCGCGAATCCCTCGACGACCGCCGTCTTGCCTACACCTGCCTCGCCGGTCAGGAGGGGGTTGTTCTGCCGGCGGCGCATGAGAATATCGATGATCTGACGGATCTCATCGTCCCGACCCACGACGGGATCGATCTTGCCGCGGCGTGCCTGTTCGGTCAGATTCACCGTGAATTTCCGCAGCGCTTCCTGCTTACCCATTTGCGCGGGGGCCAGGGCTCCGCTGGCTTCGCCAGGCTCGGCGTTGCCAACGAGCGCCGCTCCATCGCCGGGAGTCAGGTTGGCCTCGGGAGAGCTGGCGACAATCTGCTCGAGATCATCGGCCAGCGGATCCGGCTTGATCTTGTCGAACTCCCGTGAGATGCCGAGCACGACGCCGCGCAAAGCGGGGGTCTTCAACAGCGCGAGCAGCACATGACCGGTACGAATCTGGGAAGCGCGATACTTGAGCGTTGCCCACACCCAGGCGCGCTCCACGCCATCGACGATGTGGGGCGAGAGGTCAGAGATGGCCGTCGCGCCGCGCGGGAGTCGGTCGAGAGTGGTGGTCAGATCGCGCGCCAGTCGGCCGGCGTCGAGGTCGAGCGCTCTGACGATGCAGTGCAGGTCGGAGGTTTGCAGCTGCAGGATCTGGTGAATCCAATGGACTAACTCAACATAGGGATTCCCCCGCAGCTTGCAAAAGACAGTCGCGCTCTCGACCGCCTGGTAAGCCAGGCTGTTGAGCTTGCCGAAAAGGGCCACGCGGCTGATGTCACTCATGTGGGTCGAGTTTTCCCGTTCGTGCTCAACGCGCCGCCGGCTGCGCGCCTGCGATGACCGTATCGCTCGCAATCTCGCACCGTCCACCCAGCCAGGTTGCCCACCCCAGCCAACCGCTCTCGCCCAGCCGCATTGGTGGCACGTCACCGGGCTTCAAGAGCAGCCGCACGTGCCAGGACCACTCTTCGTTCGTGAACAGTCTCACCAGCGCCTTGAGCTGATTCAACCCGCGCGCACCCGGAAGGAAATTCACGAACTCGGCAATGGCCAGGGGGCCCAACACGATGGCGAAAGAGGACTGGCACTGCCACGTGCTCGCGCCGAGTGTCGTTCCGGAACCGAGCGTCGCGGACTCGCGCGGGCCGCCGAGCCGGCAGCGCTCCGCCGCTGCAATATCCAGCCACTCTCCCACGAACGGCAGGAGCTCCACGTCCAACTCGAAGTAATCGGCAATGATCCGCTCGAGTGATTCGGCCGAGCGGGACTGGGGCGCGAACCAGCCTGCGCGCGCGAGTTTCGCGTAGTCGAGTACGCAGTCCCGGTCCCGGGCCGCGCGCGCACCGATCCCGATCAGGGCTCCCGCATAGAGGCGGAACAGGTCGGCATCGGCCCGATCAAAGCTCGTGCACGGATCCGAATCCGCCCACGCCCGATAAAACAGCGACGCGAAGCGGTGTTGGAAGGCGTTGATGAAAGCGCCGAACGTCGGGTCGTCCGTTTGCAACTCGCGTGAGTAGGCGAGTTCGGTGAGATGCAGCGGCAAGGCTCCATTCGGGCCGAAGACTCCGAAGTTGTGCTGCTCGATCCGGGGAACCGCGGTGTCGTCGGCCTGAAAGGCGGCTACTTCCGCCGCAGCGAAGTGCAGGTGCGGACGCTGCACGATATGCACGGGATCGTCGGCAGCCTTACGCGACTCGCCCAGGCGGGGTCGATCCGGGTGAGCCTGTTCGATCAGGCGTAACGCGCCGAAGAGCGTGTATTGTTCGGGCTGTTTGCGCAGATCGTCCAGCATCACATCGCTCACAGGATGTGCCGGACGCCGCTGCGCACCGGCCATTGCTTGATCTCGCCGCGGCTGGTGGAATGCAGGCACAACTGGGTAAAAGAGTTGAGGCTCACATAACGGCCGAAAAAGCGCTCCAAGGTTGCCGATAACGGCAACAGTCCGGTGCCTTCGAACGCCGCATCATCGAGCGTAAGCGTGATCGCAAGTCCGCGACCGTGACTGATCGGTCCTGGGACGGGCATGCGCCGTACGACAGGCTCGAAGCTCACGTTTTTGAGCCCCTCGATCTGCCTCGCCGCCACACCGTCATTCGGGTCCGCGTACAACGCCAGGAAGTCGCGCAGCAGTTCCGTCCCGCCCGACTCGAGCGACAGATAGTTCAGCGAGAGATGACTGATCAGGCGCCAGGTACCCTCGCCCCACGCGGGAGCGGCACGCGGCGCGGTCGGACCCGTGATGACCCGAACTGACGCAACCGGAGCGCCCGACTCGAGCAGGAAGTCGGTTCGCCCCTTGCCAAAACTCGCATAGATCGGCAGGTCGCGGTTGGTGCACAGCGCCTCCACATCCGCCTGAGGTGCCTCGCCGTGCTCGAGACGATGCTCGGTATCGGCCACCGACAGGAAGCATTCGGTCCCGAGATAACTCGTCCTGTCGCCGGCGCGAGCCTGCCGGGTGGAGGCCAGTCGCGGGCGCCGCTGCATCGTGTAGTAGGCGCGTTCGGCGTTGGCCGCTGAACGGTGCGCGACAGAATAGAACGGCTCTATCGGGAAAGTCTCGCCGCCGGACCGCGCCATTCCAACGACCTTCTCGATGCTGTAGATCTCGAAGTCCTGCGGGCGATTGCGGTCCGGGACGACGTGATAGTCAACGTCGCGGCCGTGCAGCTCGAGACGGCCGCACGTCTTGGGGAACAGATTGATTGCGGCCGTGCAGTTGAGTCGAAACTGGGAAGCATCCAGGGAGTTTTCCAACGCCGGTTGGACCCGATCCAACAGCAACGTCAGTTCGACTTCTGTCGTGGAGCAGGACCGGAAAGGCTCCGCCAGGCCGGTGAGACCCACGAACATGAACCGCTCCGGCAGAGTGAAGTATTCCTGTAGCAGCCGAAAGCCGCCGAAGCCCGCCCGCGTCGCCGGCAGCAGCGCGGTGCGGTCGTCGAAGCCGATCTCCTGGATGCAGCTTGCAGGCAGAAGCGAGACGGCGGCTGTAGCCGCCCCAAGCGGTTGTACTCTCACACCTATACAGTTCGCGTGAGCCTGCTCGTAAACACGCGACGCCACACCGGGCGTCGCCTTGATGTAGAAGGCCAGACTGTCCAACGGCAGGGCCGCGATCGGGACGCCGGGAATACTCGCGAGACGCAATCGGATAGCCGCCTTGGTCCGTGGATCCGCACTCGGATCCTGGGCGTTGACTGCGCTGGCGCCGGAGAGGTACTTCGCCTCGGTCACAGTGAGGGGCCACAATGTCACGTCCTGGGTCGTTCGGAACTCGCAACTGGTGCGCTCCCCTTTGCCAAGAGGGGTCTTGAGGGAACTGCCGCGCTCTATGAGCATCCCGCCTTTCAGCGACCCTTCCTCCAGATCGGGCTGAAATTCGACAATGGCCGCGGCGGGTACGGGCGCCAGGAAACCCGGATAGACGAGGTCGAGCAGGTGTTGGGTGAACTGCGGCTGCCGGGCATCGAGTTTCCATTGCACTCGGGCGGCCAGGAACGCAAATCCCTCGAGGAGTCGCTCGACATAGGGATCCGCACATTCGAGTCCGTCGAGTCCGAGACGCGCAGCCACCCGCGGGTACTGGCGTGCGAACTCCGCGCCCGTCTCGCGCATGAACTGGAGTTCACGGTTGTAGTATTCGAGAAGTCTGGGGTCCATGGGTGGCGCTCAAGCACTGTTTGGGCGCACGGAGATGTCACCGCTCAACGTATCGATGCGGGTGGTGAGCTCCATGAGCTGCGCGAACGGTTGCCCCCAGAGCTCGGCATCGATTGTGAATTCCAACACCGGGTCGTTGCCGGGCTGTGTACCTTGCGCAGGCAAGCTGGGCCTTACTCGTACCGACCGCAGGCGCGGCTCGAACAGTTCGACGGCTCGGCGCAGCCGCTCTGCCGCCTGCAACGGATCGATGGAGGAGATCATCCGTCCCGCGAAGGACGGCAGGCCGAAATTGAGCACCGAAGCCGCAACGTAGGGAAACGCGTCGAGATCGAGTGAGGCCTCGAGGCTGAGTGAGTTGAAAAGCCACGTGAGATCGCGCAGTACGCATTCGCGCAGCTTCGCTCTCGAGAGCGTGCGCCGCTCGACCGGCTCGAGCTGACTATTGGGTACGGATGCGGACTCGAGTGTCGCGAACGACTGTAATGCCGCGCCATGTGGAGCGCCCGGAGGGCGGACTACGAGAGCGCGAAGTTGGGCTGGATTGGCACGAGCTCGTGGAACCGTGAAATGCAACTCGATCAGCCCTGAAGCAGCTGCTTGCCGCTCGAGTGTGAGCCCTTGCGCCAGGAGGATCTCGATAAATGCCGGCAATGGCAGTTTTAGCCGCTCGAGCGCACCGCGCTCGACGGTAACGCGCACGAGCGCCACGGTCCGCTCGTCGTCCAGCAACCGGTCGAGCAGTGCGGGTTGCAGTCGGTCATGGAGCGACAAGTCCGGCACGCAAGTGTCCTTAGGATCCAGTGCCCGAACGCAGTGTGAGCTGGCGTACGGTGAGTAGCGGAAATTCCTCTGCGCTCGTGGCCAACACGCGCTGCCCCCGGCCCGCAAAGGCGTCCGATCCGATCGGCAGCCACTCTGTCTTGCGCGACAGCTTGAGCGCACCCTCCTCCGCGGCCTCAGTTCCCGCGTAACGCGTAGGAACGAGCCCCATGACCTGGCCTCCATTGGTCCAGGTCAACTGTACAGGTAGCCAGACCAGGTCGCGCAGATCGGCCGGTGGCTCCGCCACCATCACCGCGATGCGATGCATGGGCACCCAGTAGTAGGCGCCGTTCAGCAGCACCTCCAATATCGGCCCCAGGCGGGAATCCGCATCGGCGATCCATTCAAACTCAACACCATTCAGACTGCCGGCACTCGCGGGCGCCGCCGCGAAGGCCTCGGCGCGCAGCGCGTCGGCCTGCTCGGCCCGACCGGCACCGAGTGCCACGAGCGCCTGCACCACCAACGCAACCCACGGCTCGGGATCTCCGAACACAACCGGCGAGCGCTCGCCGCGCAGAACCGACTGGCGCAGCCGCTCGCATTGGATGGCGGACCGGTACGCGTGCACCATCGGCATCGCGCTTGCATCGAGTCCGCCCACAACCTCGAGCTGCGTGACCGCCCTATCCCAGTCGCCGCTCACCATCAAAAGCTGCGCCAGGAAAATGCGGACCTTGGGATCGGCTGGAGAGCGCCGCACCTGTTGCTGCAGATCCGTCAGGCAAGCCGCCAGATCCCCTGCGCGCAGCCGCTCCTCCGCGACATTCACCTCGCTCAGCCTAGTACTTCTGGTTCGCCGACACGTCCCACGAGAAGTTCGCGTTCTCGCCCTTCGCGCCCTTGTCGGTCTGAGTCCAGTACTCCGTCTTCATCTTGGCGAAGTTGAGTGTGACCTGCTCGCCGGGAATCTCGCCGCCGCTGACGCCAGTCAACGAGTAGCTGGAAACGAGAATGTTTTCCAGGTCGATCGTGAGATACTCGAGCGGATTTTCGCCCGCCTTGCGCACGGTGAGCTTACCTTTGGTGATGTGCTTGCCGCTGGCGCAGGCGAGTTTCAGCAGCGGAGTCGATTTGTCGACGGTCTTGACGATCTGCAGGTCCTGGAAGTCCGCTTTGCCCGCACCCGAGCCCATGCCGGTGTGCCCGGCCCCGGTCTGCGCGACTCCCCAGGAGAACGATCGGACATCGATCTCGCCCTTGTGCTTGGCGTCGTTCGACTCCCCTTTGATTCCATCCAGCAGCAAAAACGCATCGAAAGACATGGCGACATACTCCGTTGTGCAGGCAAATTGACGTTCAAGCCGCCTTCTGCGACGGCAAGCGAGACACCAGGCTCAAAGTGACGTTGACTCCTTCGAGTTGATAGTGCGGCCGTAGGAAGAACCTGGCGCTGTAATAGCCCGGGTTGCCTTCCACCTCCTGGACTTTGACTTCAGCGCCCGCGAGCGGCTTCTGCGCTTTCAGCGTGTCGCCGGCATCCTCCGGATTTCCGAGCACGTATCCCTTGATCCAGTCGGAGAGATAGCGCTCCATGTCCGAGCGTTCCTTGAACGAGCCGATCTTGTCGCGCACCATGCACTTCAGATAGTGCGCAAAGCGGCAGCTGGCGAAGAGATAGGGCAGCCGCGCGGACAGACGTGCGTTCGCGGTAGCATCCGCATCGGTGTATTCCGCGGTTTTCTGCAAGGATTGAGCGCCGATGAACGCTGCGACGTCGGTGTTCTTCCTGTGGATGAGCGGCATTAGCCCGCAGTTGGCCAACTCCGCCTCGCGTCGGTCGCTGATAGCGATCTCGGTAGGGCATTTCATGTCGACGCCGCCGTCGTCACTGGGGAAAGTGTGTACGGGCAAGCCGTCCACCGCCCCGCCCGATTCGACGCCCCGAATACGCGTGCACCAGCCGTAGTCCTTGAACGAGCGGTTGACGTTGACCGCCATTGCGTAGGCAGAATTCGCCCACGTGTACTTGCTGTGGTCGCCGGAGCCGGTTTGCTCCTCGAAGTCGAATTCTTCGACAGGAGAGGTCCGGACACCGTAGGGCAGGCGCGCAAGGAATCGCGGCATCGCCAGGCCAATGTATTTCGCGTCTTCCGAATCTCGTAGAGAACGCCACGCGGCGTAGTCGGGAGCGCTGAAGATCTTGGCCAGATCGCGCGGATTCGCCAGCTGTTGCCAGGAGTCCATGCCCATCAACGAGGGCCCCGCACCGGCGATGAACGGCGCGTGCGCGGCTGCCGCAATCTGCGCGACCTGCCCGAGCAGCTCGACGTCCGGCGGCGTGTGGTCGAAATGGTAGTCGCCGACAAGGCAACCATAAGGCTCGCCGCCGAGCTGTCCATATTCCTCTTCATAGAGACGTTTGAAGAGAGGGCTCTGATCCCAGGCGACACCCTTGTATTTCTTGAGCGTCCTGCCGAGGTCCTTCTTGGAGATATTCAGGACGCGGATCTTCAGCATCTCATCCGACTCGGTGTTGCTGACGAGGTACTGAAGTCCGCGCCACGCTCCCTCGAGCTGCTGAAACCTCTCGTGGTGAAGGATGACGTTGATCTGCTCGGTGAGCGTGTGGTCGATCTCGGCGATGATCGCCTTGATGGTGCCGATGACATCATCCGAAACCACCGCGGTCTCGCGCAGAGCTTGCTCGGCGAGCGTACGCACGGCCATCTCAACCGCGGCACGAGCCTGATCGGTCTTGGGTTTGAACTCCTTTTGCAGCAGTGAGCCCAACTGGTCTGCCTCGATTGCAGCAGCTCCAGCGGCCCCTGGTGTACTGGCTTCGGCCATGTGCGTTCTTCCTTAACCTTGCCCCTGCGGCTCGTGCGCCAGGGATTTGAGTAAAGTGGGATCGTTCAGAATCTTCGCGATCAGTTCCTCCGCCCCTGCCTTGCCATCCATGTAAGTGACGAGGTTGGCGAGTTGCGAGCGCGCCTCGAGGAGCTTGCCGAGCGCACCGACCTTACGAGCCACCGAGGCCGGAGAAAAGTCGTCCATGCTCTCGAACGTGATGTCGACGTTGAGCGAGCCCTCGCCGGTCAGGGTGTTGGGCACCCTGAAGGCCACGCGCGGCTTCATGGACTTCATACGTTCATCGAAATTGTCGATGTCGATCATCAGGAACCGGCGCTCGTCCACGGGCGCCAGCGGCTCGGCGGGCTCGCCGGAGAGGTCGGACAGCACGCCCATGACAAAGGCGACCTGAACTTTCTTCTGGGCGCCGTACAGCTCGACCTCGTATTCGATCTGTACGCGGGGCGCGCGATTGCGCGCGATGAACTTCTGGCTGCTGGGCTTGGCCACTGGCCTGTTCTCCTTAAAGTAAGTGACTCATTCCGCCGCGGCGCGGATTCCTCCAACGAGTTTCGCCTGGGGAACTCCCTCGGGCGCGATGTCTTCCAACACCTCCATGAAGCTCTTCGACACCAGGCGCCGCGCCCGCTCCAACAGCAGCGGCACGGGACTGGACGGCTCATACCTGCGAAAGAACAACACCGCTGCATCTATAGCGCGAATTGCTTCCTGGCGCGACTTAATAATTTCAACACCGTCCGCTGACCCCGACACTTCGGCGCCAGCCGTGCCATCTGCACGGGCGAAAATGTCCGGCGCCAGCCCGGCTGACAGCAACGCCTGCGGGTCGGTCGCGCGAGCCGCGAGATGCTCAGTCAGGACTTTTCGTATGCGGGCGAGCGGCTTGGCAAGGGCCGCAAAATCCGGCGCGGACTGCGGACCGGCGTGGTGTTGCATGTTGGCGACGATACTGTCGAGCGCGACGCCTGCGGCGGCCAGCTCGCCGACCAAAATCGACAGCTCCTCGATGGGCGCGGCCGCCAGAGCCGCCTCGATCTGCGCGCTGCCCGGTGCGTTGCGGTCCGTATCCGTGGCCTCGAGCTGCCCGGTCGCGAGCTCAACATCCCGGAGGGTGAAGGTGCCGAATTGGCGCTGGGAGATGATGGGAGAGCGCCGCAGCGGCGCCACGATCGCCATCGGGTCGGCGAGGCAATTCAAGGCGTTTTGCCGCAACAGCGCATCGTCCTGCACTCGCGGGAACACGAGATCCCAACACTGCGTCAGCCAGCAGTCCGCCACCGTCAGGACTACGCAGAAGGCCTTGATTCCTTCGACTCGTAGTGTCGCCGCGGCCAGGTGCGTCAGCAACCGCAAGTCGCGACTTTGCGCCAGTGCCTTGAGCGCCTGCGTGCGAACACCAGGCCAGTCGATGTCCGGACGCACTGAAGTATCGCCGCCAAAGACCCGAAAAGCGTCGAAGCTCGCGAGCAGTTGCGTGTCCTCCAGATCGATCCCACACGGGGCGTCCACGGAGACCGGCTCACATAACGGCGAGTTATTCGTCACCACGCGTGCGCGTCCTGCTTTGACTAACTTCCCCGCGGGACTATAACAGCGAGCGCGGCGATGTTTTCGTTGGGGAACGAGTCGTTGCACTGTCTCGTGCTGGTTTAATCAACATGATCTCGCTGGATGAATTCTCAGGCTCGGAAGCGTGGCCGCCGGATACCAACGTCTGCCGCCGATGAATCGTATCCAACACGCGACACATCGATAATCAAACACGCAATCAGGCTCTGCGCGCTCTGAGCTTTGCGCTAGAGCGGCCGCTGCGTACCCGGCGGCGCGTACTCTGCGAACTCGATCCAGGAACGCCTGCCCTTCGTGAGCGGACACTATCTTCTTTCTTGCCGCGATCGTCAGCCGCCCCGCGCGTGAGATAGGGGGCCCGCGCCAACAGCTCGAATTCCGCCTCGCCACCGTATCGCACGCGTACTGTGCGAGCCCCGTCGCAGCGCGCCCGCTTTTGGCGCGCGACGGTTGCGCCCGCCCCACCAAGGTGCATGACGACACCCGTCGGCCGCGACCGAAGTCCCGATGTTAGGTCAAACTCGCCGCATACGAGCCGGCCTGGTTTCACCTACACGAAAACGACTTGCGCGCCAGTAAACCCTATGGTACGAATTGCGTGCTGCGATGCATGGGGGATCGCAGGCATTCGCGCGAGGTGTTGTATGAAAGCACGTGGTTAAGAGTGCTGACCTCGCAAGTACGCTGACTGCCTGCGTGACGGACCACGCGCCCTATTCATTTTCAGACAGGGTCCGCAAGACATGCACGCCAATCCGAAATTGACTTACGCTATTTCCGCCATTCTGGGTACCACCTCCACAGGGCTCAGTCTGACGGCTCGCGCAGCCGACGCGACCGATTCCGAAGGGATCCAGGAAGTCACTGTCACCGCGCAGCGCCGCACAGAGAATCTGCAGGACGTGCCGATCACGGTCCAGGCGATGACCTCCGAGACGTTGCAGCAACTCAACGTCACGACGCTCGACGATTTCATCAAGTATCTGCCCAACGTGACCCAGGCGAGCAATGGCCCTGGCCAGAGCGCTGTTTACATGCGCGGCCTCTCGATCGGCTCGGCGGGCAGCCAGAGCACCGGTACCAATGGCCAGATCCCGAACGTCGCGGTCTATCTCGACGACCAGTCGGCATCGCTCCCAGGCCGCAACCTCGACGTCTATGCCGCGGACCTGGAGCGCATCGAAGTCCTCGAGGGACCGCAGGGCACACTGTTCGGATCGGGCGCCGAGGCCGGCGTACTGCGCTATATCACGAACAAACCGAAGCTCGACGTCACCGAGGGCAGCGTCAATGCGGCCTACAGTTACACGGCCCACGGAGATCCCAACAGCGCGCTCGACGCTGTGCTCAATTTGCCTATCGTCGCGGATACGCTGGCGATCCGCGCGGTCATCTACAGTGACAAACGTGGCGGCTACATCAACAACGTCCCCGGAACGTTCTCGCGCGCCAGTACGGATCTCGGTATCGCCAATGGCAACGGCGGCGTGGTACCGACCAACAGCGTCTCCATCAATAACAACAACCTGGTGGCTAACGGCATCAATCCGGTCAGCTACGAGGGGTTTCGTCTCTCGGGCTTCTACAAGGTAAACGACGACTGGAACGTGCTGCTCACGCAGAGCTATCAGAACATGGATGCGCAGGGCGTCTTCTACGAGATGCCCTACGCGTCCCAGGGCACGACATTCGGCCCCACCGGCAAGCCAATCGGCAGCCAGCCGCTGCCGCCGTTGTCCGTGAACCTGTTCAATCCTTCGTATGACAAGGACAAGTTCGAAAATACGGCACTGACCATCAATGGCCGGATCGGCCCTCTGAAGGCGGTCTACAGCGCCGCGTACCTGGTGCGCAACGTCGACCAGGTGAATGATTACACCAACTATGCCCGTGGCGTGTACGGGTACTACTACCAGTGCGCGGGCTATTCCAAGAATCCGAACGACGGGGCCTGCTACACCCCCAGCTCGACCTGGGAAGAGAAAGAGCGCAACACTCACCAGAGCCACGAAATCCGGCTCAGCACGCCGGACGACTGGCGCATACGCGGCGTCGGTGGCATCTACTACGAGCAGTTCGTAATCCAGGACGACACCGAATGGCTGTACAAGAGTGTGCCGACGTGCTCGCCGACGCTCAATGTAAACTGCTTCAATGATGTCCAGCAGTTTGCCGGCGCCTACGCGATCGGCTCGAACGGCGTAAAGAACGACAACGTCGGGTTCTTCGACAACTTTCAACGCACCATCGACCAGAAGGCAGCCTTCGGCTCGGTCGATATCGGGATCATTCCCAAGGTTCTGACCTTGACCGCGGGCACCCGCTACTACCGGTTCAACGAGAAGGAAGTCGGCGGCGACGTGGGCAGTTTCTATTGCAAAGCCTTCTCCCCGACCAACTACTTCGGACCTTGCCTGGCGCCCTACGGCTCGGATCTGAATACGCAGAATCCCAACAGCTCGAAGTATTCCGGCTTCCGCAGCCGGGCCAATTTGAGCTGGAACGTTACCGACGACGTGCTCGCTTACTACACCTGGTCCCAGGGCTTCCGCCCGGGTGGCTTCAACCGCGGCGTGTCGGGTCACCTGCCGACCACACCCGGGGACCCAAAGACCGATCAGTACTTCACGCCTGCCACCTACAAACCCGACTCGCTCACCAATAACGAGCTGGGTTTCAAAACGCTGTGGTTCCACCATCGTCTGCAGGTCAACGGGGCCGTTTACCAGGAGGACTGGAAGGACGCGCAGGTTAACTTCTTCGACCCGCAGGGCGGCCTTGGCAACCTGCAGTTCGCCACCAACGGACCGAACTACCGGGTGCGGGGCGCCGAGCTGCAGATCATCGCCAAGGTCATCTACGGATTGACGGTCCAAGGCTCGGCGTCGTACAACAACAGTACTCAGACCAACTCACCGTTCCTGATCAATAACAATCCCTTGAGCGCGACGTATGGGCAACCAATCACGTCGGTTGCGAACCCCTACGGCCCCGTCGGCAGCCCGTTGGCCAACGCGCCGCTGGCCCAGTGGAACATCCGGGTCCGCGACGAGTTCTCGCTTGGGGAATACAACGCTTTCTGGCAGATTGGCGCGCAGCACATCGGCGACTCGCTGTCCGCGACGGGAAATGTCGTGGCATTCGATCAGCCTTCCTATACGACCTACGATGCCTCGTTCGGGGTCGCGAAGGGTGCCTGGAACCTGCAGATTTTCGGCCAGAACCTGACCTCCGTAAACGCCAGTACCGGCACGAACGGCGGTCAGTTCGTCGAGGCGGAGACCGTGGTCCGCCCCAGGGTCGCGGGCCTGCGATTCGGCTATAAGTACTGAGTCTCGAGTCCCCGGATCCCCAGTAGTGGAAGCAGCACTCGCGGATGCTCCGACCCATCGCCTGGCGAGCGAGGTACGGCGCATCCGCGAGCTTCTCAACCAGAGCCAGTTCGCCGCCGCGGCCGAGGCTTCACAAACCTTACTCGCGGACGCGCCAGAGAACCGGGATGTGTCGTACATGCTGGCGGTGAGCCAGCGGTACCTGAACCTCATACCCCAGGCGCTGGCGACACTGGCCGAACTGGAGAAGCACCACCCTGACTATGGAAGGTTGTTTCAGGAGCGCGGCCACTGCTACGTGACTCGGCGAGCAGCGGAGCCCGCCATCGAGGCTTTCACACGCGCTGTTGCTTTGAACGGATCGCTGCCCGCGAGCTGGCGAGCGCTGCAGACGCTATACGGCATCACGGGCCAGAAGGCTCAGGCCGATCACGCGGCCGGGCAATTGGCGAACCTTGAAGCCCTGCCTAGCGAAGTCGTCACTGCGTTCAGCATGTATGCCGACGGGGAGATTGTCGAGGCCGAGCGGGTTGTGAGGCAGTTCCTTCTCACTCACGGCAATCATGTCGAAGGCATGCGGCTACTCGCGAAGATAGGCATGCAGTTGGATGTCGTGGACGATGCCGAATATTTACTCGAGAGCGTCCTGATGATCGCGCCGGCATACGACGCGGCCCGCTACGAGTATGCGCTCGCCCTGCTCCAACGGCACAAGCACGTCCAGGCCCGCGAGCAGATCGAAAAGCTCCTGAAGACGGATCCCGACAATCGGGTCTATCGCACTACGCATGCGACGATCTGCACCGGCTTTGGCGATTATGAGCGGGCGCTGCCTCTGTACCGGGAGATCCTGGCCGAGACGCCGCAGGGCGCGGAACTGCACCTGTCGATTGCCCACGCGTTGAAGACACTCGGCAGGACGGAGGAAGCGGTAGCCTCTTACCGGGCTGCTGTGACGGCGCGCCCCGGCTTCGGCGAGGCCTACTGGAGCCTTGCCAATCTAAAGACCTATCGGTTCACGGATGTTGAAATCGCCCGTATGCGCGCCGAGGAAGGCGTTGCGAGGGTTGCGGTCAAAGATCGGTATCACTTGTGTTTTGCCTTGGGAAAAGCGCTCGAGGACCGCGCCGACTATGCGCAGTCGTTCGCTTACTACGAGCGTGGCAACTCCCTGAAGAAAGTCGAATGTCGGTACCGGCCGGAAATGACCGAGCGCAATGCCCAGCAGCAGATGTCGGTCTGTACGCGAGAGTTCTTCGCCGCGCGCCAAGGCTGGGGGTCGCCGGAGCGGTCGCCCATCTTTGTCGTGGGACTGCCGCGCTCGGGCTCAACTTTGATAGAGCAAATTCTCGCCTCTCACTCGCAAGTGGAGGGGACCATGGAACTCGCGGACATTCCGCGGCTCGTGCAGGATCTCCAGGGGCGCGAGACCGCGACGTCCTCCGCAGCGCGCTACCCCGCAGTGCTGGCAGAGTTATCCGCGGACGACTGTCAGCGCCTGGGCGAGAAATACCTGGCGGATACCCTCGTCTACCGCAAAGGCGCGCCCTACTTCATTGACAAGATGCCCAACAACTTCCGGCACCTGGGCCTCATCCACCTCATTCTGCCGAACGCCACCATCATCGACGCCCGCCGGGAGCCGCTCGCCTGTTGCTTCAGCAACTTCAAGCAGCTGTTCGCCTCGGGACAGCAGTTCACGTACGGCTTCGACGACATCGCCCGTTACTATCGGCTGTATGTCGAGCTCATGGCGCACTGGGACGGGGCCCTGCCTGGAAAAATCCTGCGGGTACAACATGAGGACGTCGTGGCGGATCTCGAGGCGAGCGTGCGCCGAATTCTGGAGTTCTGTGGGCTCGAGTTCGAGCCGGGCTGCGTCGAGTTTCATAAGACCCGGCGAGCGGTGCATACAGCGAGCTCAGAGCAGGTCAGGCAGCCGATCAATCGCGACGGCGTCGACCACTGGCGTCACTTCGAGCCCTGGCTGGGGCCTTTGAAAGCCACGCTGGGGTCCCTGGTGTCGGCTGCCCCTTAACGCCTGCGGTGCGGACGCCACTAGGCGACCCCCGGACTCAGGCCGCCAGCCAGCCGCCGTCTACAACGAGGTTGGTTCCTGTTATGAACGTAGCCCGATCACTCGCCAGGAACACAGCTGCGTTGGCAATGTCCTCCGGCCGGCCCAATCGCGGCCATGGAGTGCGCCGGCGAGCGTTATCCAGCAGCGCCGGATCCATCGGCAGGCCGGGCTTGCCGGTGATAACTTTTCCTGGCGAGATGCAGTTGCAGACAACGAGTTGCTTCGCGTAGTCGACGGCGATCTGCTTCGTGATGTAGATGGCGCCCGCCTTGCTCACACCGTAGGCCGTGTCCCGGGGAGAGTTCACGATGCCTTGCTGCGACCCGAGGTTGATTACGCGGCCTCTGACCTCGTTCAGCGGCTCCTGGGTGATCATTTGTTGAACGGCACGCTTACACCCGTAGAACATCCCGGTCATGTTGACCCCCATCACCCGCTCCCAGTCCGCCTCGCTGGACTCGAGCAGGCCGGTGCCTGAAAAGATGGCGGCGTTGTTGATCATGATATCGAGCCGGCCGTACCGCTCGACGGCCATGCTAATCATTTGATCTACGTCTTCCCAACGCCGCACGTCGGCCTGCGAGAAGCACGCTTTCCCGCCCGCGCGGGTGATGCAATCGACGGTGGGCTCGCCGCCTTCGAGAGGCTCCGATCTGACATCGGCGACCACCACGTTCGCGCCCTCGGCCGCGAAGCTCATGGCGATGGCGCGGCCTATTCCGGAGCTGGCGCCGGTGACGACGGCCGTTTTTCCGCTCAGCAGGTTGGACATGTGGGGACCTTCAATACTCATGATCAAACCGGGGGGCCGGCACGCTGCGCGATCAGCCCGTACTCCTCCGGCCTGCGGTAACGGGCGAAATCGAAGTTCACCCGCCGGCAGGTGTCAATCAAACCCAGATCGGCGCGATGCACGATGACGTCGTCGTCGTTCGACACGGAGAGCGCGGCCATCTCGCCGGTGGGAGCGATGATGCAGGAGCCGCCGATGAGCGCCTGGCCGTCTTCCAATCCGGCCTTGGCGGCGGCGGCGACCCAGAGCGTGTTCTGGTAGGCGCCGGCCTGCATGGGCAGATGATTGTGAAACATGCGCAGATGCGCCAGCGCCGGCGCCTCATCCAATTCCACCGGAGTGTTGTACCCCAACACGACGACCTGCGCACCGTTCAGACACAGCATTCGATAGGTTTCCGGCCACCGGCGGTCGTTGCACAGACTCAGGCCGACCCGCGCACCCCGATAGGGAAACACTGGGAATCCCAGGTTTCCCGGCTCGAAATAGCGGCGCTCCAGGTGGGTCGTGACACCTGCCTCCGTGTTCTCGGAGCCGGGAATGTGCATCTTGCGATAGCGGCCGATCACAGCACCATCCGGCCCGACCAGGGCCATGCTGTTGAAGCGCCGTCGGCGACCGCCCTCCTCGCTGAGCTCCGCATAGCCAAGGGCAAACCCTATGCCCAGCCGGCGGGCCGCGTCGAACAGCGGTTGGGTCAGCGGCCCCGGTAGTTGCGTCTCGTAGAACGCATCGATTTCCTGGGGGTCTTCGAGTGCCCAGCGGGGGAAGAACGTCGTCAATGCCATTTCCGGAAACACGGCGAGCTCGGCCCCCGCCGCGGCGGCCCGTTCCAACAGACTCACCAGCCGGCCGACGGTCGCGGCCCGAGAGGCGTCGCGTTGCACGGGACCGGTCTGGCAGACAGCCAGTGTGAGAAATTGAGTCATGAGATTGCCTTGCCGCCATTGGGTGCAGTGGAAGCATCGGGAGCGCGGCTGCCAAATACAGGTTGCATCGCCTGCAACTGGGAACGCGGCAGATGGCAGGCGATACGATGCTGAGGGGCGAATTCCTGCACGACCGGCGGCACTACGTCGCACGTCCCTGGAATCCGGTAGGCGCAGCGCGTGGAGAAACGGCAGCCAGCCGGCGGATTCGACGCCGACGGGATCTCTCCGGACAACACAACCTTGCGCTTCGCAAACTGCTGATCGGGCACCGGCACTGCCGCCAGGAGCGCTTCGGTGTAGGGATGGTAGGGAGGCGCGAACACTTCCTCCGTTCGGCCCTGCTCCATGATCTGGCCGAGATACATCACGACGACGCGGTCCGACAGGTAGTGGACGAGCGAGAGATCGTGACTGATGAACAACAGCGTTGTGCTCCGCTGCCGCTGAATGTCGAGCAGCAGATTGGTGACCGCCGCCTGCACCGACACGTCGAGCGCGGACAGCGGCTCGTCCGCCACCACCATGGTCGGGTTTCCGGCGAAAGCGCGTGCCAGGCCGACGCGTTGTTTTTGCCCTCCCGACAGTTGCCGCGGGCGGCGTTCGGCAAACTCGCGCGGCAACTTCACCACGTCCAGGAGCTCGAGCACGCGCTGCTGGATTCGCGATTCACCGCGTTCCACGCCGAACTTGCGGATGACACGCGCGATCTGCGAACCGACGGTGTGAGCGGGATTGAGCGTATCGAAGGGGTTCTGAAAGACCATCTGCAGCGACCGGATGGTATCGCGGGTTCTGCGGCTCACCGGTAAGTGGGTGAGTTCGAGGCCCTCCATCCTGATCGAGCCCGACGTCGCCTGGTCGAGGCCGGTGAGGATGCGCGCGAAAGTCGACTTTCCGCACCCGGACTCCCCCACGATAGCAACAGTCTCGCCACGACGGACCTCGAAAGTCAGACCGTCGTTGGCTAAAACCTGTCGATAACGCTTGGTCAGATCGTTGACTTTGAGCAGCACCTCGCCCTGCGTGGCGGCGGACCGTCCGGCGCTGGTGGCGGGCGGCGTATCCCAGTCGATCTCATCGACTCGTACGCAGCGCGTTAAATGTTCGGGGGCTCCGGCGGGTCCCGCGCCAAGGCTCACGAGTTCCAGGTCAATCGGACCGGAATCGCACCGGCCGGCCACGAACGAGGCGCATCTCGGCCCGAACACACAACCCTTCGGGCGCTCCAACGGCGGCGGGAGTTGTCCTGGAATCGCAACAAGCGGTCGGGTCGTCTTGTCGGCGCCGATGGTGGGAATCGCGGCGAACAATCCTCTGGTGTAGGGGTGGCGCATAGCACTGAACACACTCTGTATCGGGCCGACTTCGACGGCTTGTCCCGAATACATCACCGTGATCCGGTTGCAGGTCTCCCGCACCAAGCCCAGATTGTGCGAGATGTACAGCATCGACGTGCCGAACTCCTCGGAAATGCTGCGGATCAGATCCACTATTCCCGCCTCGACGGTGACATCGAGCGCGGTCGTCGGCTCGTCGAGAAGTAACAATTGCGGATTCGAGAGAAGCGCCATGGCGATGACTATGCGCTGCTGTTGGCCACCGGAGATCTGATGCGGGTAAGAGCGCATCATCCGGTCGGTGTCGGCGAGTTGTACGCGCGCCAACATGGCGCGGGCCCGGTCGGCCGCATCGCGTCTGCCCGCGCCATCGTGATACATCGGTACTTCGATGAGCTGTTCGCCGATGGTCATCGAGGGATTGAGCGATGCCATCGGCTCCTGGTAGATCATGGCGATCGCCGCGCCCCGAATCCGACGCAACTCTTCCGCGCCCATGGCGAGTATGTCGCGCCCCTGGAAGAGGATCTGCCCCAGCACCACGCGACCGGCAGGACCGAGATGGCGCATGATGGCGAGCGCGACCGTGGACTTGCCACAGCCTGACTCGCCTACCAACCCGTGCGCCTCGCCAGCCCGCAAATCGAGATTGAAATCGACCAC
>JAQGOE010000011.1 GCA_028293725.1 Gammaproteobacteria bacterium
TCGACGCCGCCTGGCGTTGGATCGACCCCATCCGCGAGGGGTGGGCGCAACATGACGAGCGCATCAAATCGTATGTTGCCGGGAGTTGGGGACCGGCGGCCTCGAGCGCACTCGTCAGTCGTGACGGGTTTGCCTGGCAGGATGAAATGTAGCCCGATCGGGGCGCCCCGCAGCTGCGGAGCCTCGCACAGAGGGTCCTCCCAGCAGAGGACCCTCCCGACAGAGGACCCTCCCGACAGAGGACCCTTCTCAGCAGCGGAGCCTGTGTCTGACGCTCGACTGCCCAAGCCCAGCGGGAACCGGGTCGCTCTAGCCGCGTTTGATTGCCACCAAACCTACAACAGCCCTTCCAGCGAGGACAGCAATATGAACACGACGACGACGAACGGTGAATCCGCGGCCGATACCGCCGAGGTCAAGGAACATTTGAAAGCGGCCGGTGGCGCAGCTGCGAGTGCCGCGCGTGCTCGTGCTGCGCAAGCCCAGGAGTGGGCGAAGACCCGTGCGTCACAGGCGCAGGACTGGGCCAAGGGGCGTCTGGGCGACGCGCAAGAGAGCATCGAAGCGCAGCCCTACAAGGCAGCCGCGCTGGCCCTCGGAATCGGGCTTCTGGCGGGCATCCTGCTGACGACGCTGGCCTCGCGCCGTTCGAGCTGAATCCGAGCTTTTCGCGAAGCTCGTCCCACCCCGGGGGCCGGCACAGCCACCGCCGGGGGCGGGACGTAGGGACGAAGGCGCGCGGCAGGCGCGCATGCCAAGCGCCGAGGCTAAGCGTCCTGGCCAGCACTGAGGCCAAGCACTGATGGGCTGGGCGCGTGCGGCGGGCGCTACCTCAGCGTGCGGCACCTGAAACGTGAGGCCCTCCGGTCGTAATGACCGTTCGGTGACACACCCCCGCCCCGCCCATGTTCTCCTACCCGCATGCACCAAATCGGTGTCGTGGGTCTTTCCTATCGCCATGTGGGCGTTGACGAGGTCGCTCGTTTCGCCCTCCCCAAGGCAGAAATCGCGGCGCGCCTCCCGGCGCTGCGTGATTTCCTGCGCGCGTCTGAAATTCTCTACGTGGGCACCTGCAATCGTGTCGAAGTGCTTTTCGCCACGAGCGACGGAAGTCCGGCGGGTGACTCGCGGGGAGACGTTTTCCGGGCTCTGACCGGCCGCGATCCACAGCCTGGTGAGGCCACGCGCATCCTGCGAGCGTGGACGGGTGAAGCGGCCGTCGAGCACCTGTTCCTGGTCGCCTGTGGTTTGGATTCCGCGCAAACCGGTGAGCAGGAAATCGCCATCCAGTTGCGCGGCGCCTGGGAAGCCGCGCGCGAAGCGCACGCATCGGGCCCGATTCTCGATCGTCTCCTCGGCGAGGCGCTAGGGATGGCGAATCGTGTGCATCGCCTCGAGGCGGGCGTCCGCGCTCCCTCGCTAGCCGATCTCGCCGCGGACCGCGCGGTGCTCCACCTCGCAGGGAAACCTGGAACTGTCGCGCTGGTCGGCGTTTCACCGATGACAAAGCGCTGCGGGAAGGCACTCCACCGAGCCGGCGTGCCGCTCCTCGTCGTGAACCGCACGCTGGAGGCGGCGGAGGAGTTTGCACAAACGGTCGGAGCACAGGCGCTGTCGCTGGATGAATTCCGCGCGCGACCGCGTGAAGTGGCCGCGCTCGTGCTGGCGGCAGGCGGCGGCGAGCCGGTGCTAGACACGGAAGCGCTCGCAAGGCTCGCGCACGTAACTAAGCTCGCGCAGTCCAACGCGCTCGCGCAAGCGGCGACGCTGGCCCAAGCGACCACGCCCGCACAAGCTGCGACAACTTCGTACGTAACGAAGATCGCACAAGCGGCGACGTCATCGCACGCAGCGACACTCCCGCAAGTAACAACCCGCCCCCCACTGATCATCGACTTCGGCGTCCCCCCGAACGTTGAGCCCGAGGCGGCCCGGCTCGTGGGTTTCCCACGCGTCGGCATGAACGATCTCATCCAAGCAGCGCAAGAGCGGCGCCTCTCGCAACTCATGCGTATGGCCCCGGTACGCGCTGCGATCGACGAGCGCCTCACCCGACTGCGCGGTGATCTGGCGACCCGCGCGATTGGGCGTAAGCTCGCGGACCTCCGCGGGACCTTCGAACAGATCGCCGCGGAAGAAGTCGATCGCGCGCTCGCCGCGGAGCTGCGCGGTCTCGATGACAGCCAACGTGAGATCCTGCAACGACTGGGCTCGACCGTGGCGCGTCGCCTCGCGCATCTTCCTCTTGCCGGGTTGCGCGCGGCAGCGGCTCACGCAAGCACCGATGCGGTTGACGCCTTCTTCCGCGAGGCAAAACTCAGACGCACGCCGGTGGCTGGCACGGGCGCGGGCAACGATACCGGTATGAACGGCACCGGCATAGGTGCCGCCGAGCGCACCGCCATGGTCACCGGCACTGACGACGACGACAAAAGCTAACGCCAGAGAAAACAGATGAACAATTCCAAACAGTCGGCCGAGCGGCAGACGGTTGCGCGCTCAGAAGCCCTTTATAAGCGCGCCGTAGGCGTCATCCCCGGCGGCGTCAGCTCTCCGGTACGCGCATTCCGTGCCGTCGGAGGCACGCCGCGCTTCATCGCTCGCGGTGCCGCTCAACACGTCACCGACGCTGACGGCAACACATACCTCGATTTCGTGAACTCCTGGGGTGCGCTGATTCTCGGTCACGCGCATCCCGCTGTCGTTGCCGCGATCACAGAGGCGGCGCGGAACGGCACTACGTTCGGCGCCCCGTGCGAAGGCGAAGTTGAGTTGGCTGAGCGCATCGTCGCGTCCTACTCCGCACTCGAGCAGGTTCGGTTCGTCTCATCGGGCACTGAAGCCGTCATGAGTGCTATCCGTCTGGCGCGCGCATTCACCGGACGTGACCTGATAGTAAAGTTTTCGGGTTGCTACCACGGACACGCGGATCACTTGCTGGTTGCTGCGGGCTCGGGCCTCGCAACGTTCGGCCGTCCTTCTTCCGCAGGCGTCCCCGAAGCTTTCACAGCGTGCACCCTCGTGCTGCCTCTCGACGACGAAGCGGCTGTAGAGGCGCTGTTCGCGAAGGAGGGTTCGCGTATCGCCGCCGTCATTATCGAACCTGTACCCGCTAATCATGGCCTGCTGCTGCAGAGAAGAGAATTTCTCGAGACTCTCCGTAAAGTGACGAGCCAACACGGCACGCTGTTGATTTTCGACGAAGTGATCTCCGGTTTCCGCCTGGCGCGTGGTGGTGTCAGCGAGCTCACCGGAATCGTTCCCGATCTCGCGACGTTCGGTAAAGTGATCGGCGGCGGCATGCCGGTCGGCGCGTTCGGCGGCCCACGCAAGATCATGGCGCGCCTCGCTCCGGACGGTGACACCTATCAGGCGGGCACGCTGTCAGGCAATCCGGTCGCAATGGCCTCTGGCATCGCCACTCTGGACGTTCTCATCAAACAGAATGGCTGGCAGAAGCTCGAAGCCCTCGGCGCCGAGTTGGAAACGTTGCTCGAGCCGGTGCTCGCGAAGGCGGGCTTCCCTGTGCACCTGACCCGGCAGGGATCGCTCTTCTGGATGTCATTTCACGAGGGAGGTGCGCCGAGAACCGCGGCGCCGCTCACCGAAGCGGCGTCAAAGCGTTTCAGCGCCCTGTTCCACGCGATGTTGGACCGCGGTGTATACCTGCCGCCGTCAGCGTACGAGGCGTGCTTCCTTTCCCTCGCCCACACGAGCGCTGACCTCCACCGGTTCACGCAGTCGTTGAGCGAGTCGTTCGCCGCTATCCGCTGAAGCGAGCCAAGCCAAACCAAGCCACCGCATCCACCTCCGAACGCAAGCCGCCATCCACCTCACCCATCATGAAAGCAACCCGCGTCTTTCAACTGACCGCCCTCGCACTGGTGGTTGTCGCCGCCGTGCAGGTCGGCTGGTGGTTGTTCGACCAGAGGACGAATGCGATGGAGAGGGTGCAAGCGGAGCGCATCCTGTATTCGCGGCAGGTGGGTGCGGCGCAGGTTATGTTGGAATCGGGAGTTTCCGCGGAGCGCGTCCGGCAGTTACTTCCCGGCGTCGCCGTTGCGGGCTCGAAGGCAACCCTGTCGCCGACGGTCGACGAGTCGCTGTTGAACGAGGCTCATCGGCGAATCAATCAATACGCGTGGGAGGGCGGCTTCTTCCTCCTCGCCCTCGCGGTCTGTATCGGCGTGATTGCGCGTGCGCTAAAGGCGGAAGCCAAAGTCATCCAGGAGCAGGACAACTTCCTGGCGCTCGTCTCCCACCAGTTCAAAACGCCACTGGCAAGCCTGCAGCTCTCGCTGGAAACGATGGCGATGCGCACGCTTTCTCCGGACCAGGCGCGCACCCTCATCGATCGCATGCTGTCGGATCTGGGACGAATGGAAGCGATGGTCACACAGATCCTGGAGAGCGTGCGCCTGGAGCGGGGAAGGGTCGATCTGCGTCGCGAGCCGCTCGATCTGTCGGGCGCGGTGACCCGCGTTGTCGCGCAGTTCGAGGAACGGGCGCGCAAGGACAACATCACCATTACCGCCGATATCGCGCGCGGCCTTTACGTACTCACAGATCCGCTAGCGCTTGACGTCGTCGTCCGCAATCTCCTCGAAAACGCCATAGCAGCGATCAGTCCGGTCGGAGGAGGCACGATCGCCTTCGTCGCGCGGCGCACGGAGAGCGAGATCGAGCTCGCGGTGCGCGATAGCGGTGTCGGTTTCAGACCTGCTGACGGAGTGCGGCTATTTGAGAAGTTCACGCGCCTCCACCCGGGCGGCGGCAGCAGTTACTACGGCACTGGCCTCGGCCTTTTCATCGTGCGACGTTTGATGCAACTCGCCGGCGGCCGTGTCAGCGCGCACAGCGAGGGCGTGGGGCAGGGTGCTCGTTTTGTGCTCACCTGGCCGGTGGCACCCGCGGAGCCATCGTGAGCGATCTCCCTCCACAAGCCAACCGCGTTCTCGTGGTCGAAGACGACCCCCATCTCGCGGCGGGTGTGGTCGAAAACCTCCGCGCCGAAGGCTACGAGACGCACTCCGTGACCGACGGTCGCCAGGCGCTCGATTGGCTTGGCGCCGAGCATGTTGGTCTGATCGTTCTGGATGTCATGTTACCGGAGGTCGATGGCTTTACCGTGTGTCGCACGCTCCGGGCGCAAGGAAACAACACGCCTGTGCTTTTTCTAACGGCGCGTGGTGATCCGGCAGACCGGGTGCGTGGGCTCGAGGCCGGCGGAGATGACTACCTCGCCAAACCATTCCACCTCCAGGAGTTCCTGCTCCGCGTCCGCGCGATACTGCGGCGCTGGGATTGGTATCGGAGCGCTTCCTCCACTGCGGCGACCGCGGTATTGCACTTCGGCGGTAACGAGGTGGATTTCCGGGCGTTCCGTGCCCGCTCCTGGAACGGCATAGCGCAGGAGCTCACCGAGAAGGAAGCGATGATTTTGAAAGTGTTGGCCGAGCGTCCCGGTGAGATCGTTTCCCGCGAGGACCTGCTCGAGCGTGTCTGGGGCTATGACGTGTTTCCCTCCACACGCACGGTGGACAACTTCATCCTCCGGCTGCGCAAGCGCTTCGAGCGCGACCCGGCCAATCCCCGCCATTTCCTCACCGTCTGGGGAGTGGGATACCGATTCATGACGGAGGACGAGGCATGAGCGGCACACTCAGAATCGGAACACGCGCGTCGGCACTGGCGCTGTGGCAGGCGCACCATGTTGAGAGCCTCATCAAGGGGCTGGCCGGTGCTCCGATGGTTGAGCTCGTGCACATCAAGACCGAGGGTGACGTCAGGACCGACGTGCCGTTGTGGGCCCTGAAAGGACGCGCGTTCTTTACGAAAGAAATTGATCGCGCGCTGCTCGCTGGTGAGGTGGACCTTGCCGTGCATAGCCTCAAGGACCTGTCGACGGTGCTGGACGCGGGACTCGAACTCGCGGCAACGCTGACTCGGGAGGATCCGCGCGACGCTCTGTTGAGTCGTACGCCGGCCGGTCGTAGCGGTGGTGGTTTGAAGGACCTGCCTGCCGGCGCGCGCGTGGGTACCAGTAGTTTACGGCGCCGCGCGTTTCTGAGCCGCGCGAGGCCAGACCTCAAGCTGCTCGAGCTCCGCGGCAACGTGCCGACGCGCGTAGAGCGTCTGAAGAATGGCGACTATGACGCGATCGTCCTCGCCGCCGCGGGCTTACTCAGGCTGGATCTGCAGGAGCATATTTCCGAGTTCCTGCCTCCTGATGACTTCCCGCCGGCCGTTTCACAGGGAGTCGTTGGAGTTGCCTGTCGTATTGGCGATGAGGAGACGTTGCGATGGCTGCGTCCGTTGGATGATCGTGCGGCGCGAGTCGCCACGACGGCCGAACGAGCATTCCTGCGACGGTTGGAGGGCGGCTGTCAGGTACCATTGGGCGCGTTGGGAACCACGATTGGCGGCACTTTGCATCTTCACGCGACGGTGTGCGCCCTCGACGGCTCCGAGTCCTTGACCGCTCGCGGCGAAATCGAATCGAGCGTGGAGCACGCTGTGACCCTCGGCCAGCGACTCGCGGATGAGTTGCTTGAAAAAGGTGCCGCGCGGCTCATCGCGCAGGAGCGCGCCTCACATCTCGATGCGGAGGAGCCGTGAACACGGTTAGCGGCACGGAGGCCGCCGCCGGTGAGTCGCGGCCAGCCGATCGTGAGCGGTCACCGGCTGGTCATGTGCCGAAGCACGTAGTCGTGACCCGTTCCGAATCCCGCGACGGCCCACTGAGCTCCGAATTGCGCAACCTCGGCCTCCCCGTGTTGCTATGGCCAGCCGTGACTGTTGAGACGACCGAGACCGGCCCCCTTGAAGCAGCGCTCGCCGACATAACCTCCTTCCAGTGGATCGTGTTCGCCAGCCGGCACGCTGTCGCAGCGGTCACAGGCCTCATGGCGATACACCCCGCGAGTGTCAGGATCGCCGCCGTAGGTCAGGCCACCGCGCAGGTGTTGCGTCAACGCGGCTGGCCCGTCGATCTGTTGCCCAGCGAGGCCAACGCCGCCGCCCTGGTGGATGCGTTCGCAGCCACCGCCGCGATAGATGGCGCCCGCATCCTTTTCCCAGCCAGCTCCCGCGCGCTCCCAACGATCGCCGCCGGCCTAAAGCAACTCGGCGCCGAAGTCACACAGGTCGAGGCCTATCGCACCGAATCCTCCGGCGCGCTCGACGTCGAGACTTGCCGCTCCTGGATCGCACGCGGAAGCATCGGTGCCGTAACTTTCGCAAGTCCCTCTGCGGTCGACGAGTTGGAGCACGCCCTCGGCAAAGACGATTTCGATCGGCTGTTGTCCGCTGCGGCCGCAGTCGCAATTGGCCCTACAACTGCCAAGGCGCTCACCGAGCGCGGCCACACACCCGCGCTGGCCGAATCCGCCACCCTGCAAGGGCTCGCGCACACCACACACCGCTTGTTGCAAACGAGGCAAGACCTCGCTGACGGAGAACGCTGATGGGATTCCCCTCGCATAGGCCGCGTAGGACGCGGCAGTCGGACGCCTGGCGCCGCATGGTACGCGAGACGCGGCTGTCACTCGACGCGCTCATCTACCCGCTTTTCGCCGTGCCGGGCCGCGGCGTGCGGAATCCCGTCCAGAGCATGCCAGGGATTTCCCAACTCTCGGTCGACGAGATCGTGAAGGAAGCCAAGGCCGCGGCAGCTTTAGGTGTGCCAGCAGTTCTGCTGTTTGCTGCCCCCGCCGACGCTGATAAGGACGCCAAGGCCAGTACAGCGCTCGACCCCAAGGGCCTCGCTGCCCAGGCCATCTCCGCTATCAAGGACGCCTGTCCGCAGCTGCTCGTCTGGGCGGACGTCTGCCTATGCGGGGCGACGGACCACGGTCACTGTGGCCACATCACACCGAAAGGCGCGATCGAGAACGACTCCTCGATCCAGACACTCGCGCAGGTCGCTCTGAACTACGCCCGCGCGGGCGCCGACGCCGTCGCCCCCAGCGACATGATGGACGGCCGGATCGCAGCCATGCGCCAACTCCTCGACCACGAAGGCCTCGAGACGACCCCAATTGTTTCATATGCGGCGAAATACGCCTCATCTTTCTACGGACCGTTTCGAGAAGCAGCCGAATCGGCTCCCGCCTTCGGCGACCGGCGCTCGTACCAGATGGATCCGGCGAACTCACGCGAGGCGCTTCGCGAGGTGCTGCTCGATGTGGAGGAGGGCGCGGATCTGGTCATGGTGAAGCCCGCCGGTCCTTACCTCGACATCATTCGGCAGGTCCGCGACTCCGTGAACGTGCCGGTGGTCGCCTACCAGGTGTCGGGAGAGTTCAGCATCATCAAGGCCGCCGCCGAGCGCGGCTGGATCGACGAGAAGGCCGCCGTCTTCGAAACCCTCACGGGCATTCATCGTGCGGGCGCGGACCTGATCATTACCTACTGGGCGCCTGCGATGGCCCGATGGCTTAACTCATGAGCGTGCAAAAGGTAGGTAACACGCCGCCGTTCCTGGCCGCCTGCCGCCGGCAGCCGGTGGCGCACACGCCCATCTGGGTCATGCGACAGGCCGGCCGCTATCTCCCCGAGTATCGCGCGTTACGTTCGAAAGGCGATTTCGTCACTCTGACACGCACGCCGGAGCTTGCCGCCGAGGTCACTCTGCAGCCGCTGCGTCGTTTCGAGCTAGACGCCGCCATTCTGTTCAGCGACATCATGACTCCGTTGCAGGGAATGGGCGTCGATCTCACCTTCGAGCCCGGGCCTGTGGTGCGTGAGCCCATCCGCACCGACGCCCAGATAGACGCGCTGGCGGAGTTGGTGCCGGAACGCGACGTGCCGTTCGTCCTCGAGTCGATAAAGCTTATTCGCCCGAACGTACCGCGCGGTGCACCGCTCATCGGCTTTGCCGGTGGACCCTTCACCCTGTTGTGTTATCTCGTCTGCGGACGCCCCTCGAAGGAGTTTGGCGCCGCACGCTCCTTCTTGTATGCGCAACCGGAGTCGGCGGAGCGGCTGCTCGATAAGCTCGCGGATGCCATGGCCGTCTATCTCGGGGCTCAGGCCGCGGCGGGCGCCCAGGCGCTCATGATGTTCGAATCCTGGGCCGGTTTGCTGGCGCCGCCCGAATTCAATCGGTTCGCACTGCGCGCCGTGAGGCGGACCATGGCGGCGTTACGAAGCAGTACCGACGTACCTTTGATTTACTACGTCAATCAAGGATCGGCGCTGATGGAGTCGGTCGCCGACCTCGATGTCGATGTCATCGGGGTCGACTGGCGCTCTTCGCTGAAAACGGTCCGGCGCGAGTTAGGACCCGGAAAAGCCGTGCAGGGCAACTTGGATCCCGCCGCGCTGTTTGCCGAGCCGGAAGACCTGAAGCGTCATGTAGATGCCGTCCTGGACGCGGCCGGTCCTGCGCCGGGACACATCTTCAACCTCGGACACGGCATCTGGCCTGAAACCAACCCGGACGCGGTGGCCCGCATGGTCGACTACGTCCACGAACGCACCAGCCTCTAACGAGCGCACCAGCCTTCAAGGAATGTAGCAGCCTCCAACGAACCATGACTCCCCCCACTGACAGTACCGGCGATTTCACGGCAACGTCTGCGACATACTTCCGCGACCTGCAGGCACGCATCTGCGCCGCGTTCGAAGCCTTCGAGCCCACGTGTCGTTTCGAGGCTCGCCGTTGGAGTAAGCCCGAGGGCCACAGGCTGCAGGGAGGCGGCGAATCCCGCCTCATGCGAGGCGAGGTATTTGAGAAGGTCGGCGTCAACGTGAGCCATGTCTGGGGCGAATTCTCGCCGCAGGCCCGCAGCCAGGTCGCCGGGGCCGATGAATCGGGCGGTAAATTTGTCGCCTGCGGAATTTCCCTGGTCGCCCACATGCGCAACCCGTATGTACCGATCGTGCATATGAATCTTCGCTATCTGCGCACCAGCCGCTCCTGGTTCGGTGGCGGCTCCGATCTGACGCCAACATTCCCGTTCGATGAGGATACGGCCGAGTTTCATGGGGCGCTTCGCGATGCCTGTGACTCGTACAGGCCGGATGCCTACGCGGAGTACAAGGCGTGGTGCGACCGGTATTTCTATCTACCGCATCGACAAGAGCCGCGCGGTGTCGGCGGGATTTTCTTCGACGATCTCGCCAGTGGCGATCAGGCCGCCGACTTTGCGTTCGTACGCGCCGTGGGCGAGGCGTTTCTAAGAGTCTATCCGCCCATCGTCGCCAGGCGAAAAGACATGCCATACGATGAGGCTGCGCGCGATCGCCTGTTGATCAAGCGGGGCCGCTACGTCGAATTCAACCTGGTCTACGACCGCGGCACCAAGTTTGGTTTCAGCACGGACGCCGACCCGGAGGCCTACTTGATGAGCTTGCCGCCGCTGGTGAAGTGGTAGGTGTTATCGGTCTCGTCGCGCAGCCAACTTCTCGCGGTGGGCCAGAATAACCGCTCACGATAAGCAGCCTTAGCGGCGTTGCAATGTGCAGCGACCACCTCGGCGATGGTCTCGAGCGTCTCACCCGGTGGTTGCCACAGCGGCCAGGTCGTTCTCGTTGTCATAATCGCGCTTCCCGTCCAGCTTTCTTTAGCGACTCTCCCTTTACATGAGCGTGTGAAGCGCCCCCGAGTTCCGGGAAAAACTGTCGCTCTGCAGCGACGAGACCCCCGAAAGTTGTCGGGAATGTCAGTTGCGGGAGTTGTGCCTTCAAAGCAACGACGTGGATCGATACCGCTCGGGCTCGATGTTCCCGGTTCCGAGGGTCTATTGAGGTCTGCGCGCGATCGGCGCAGATTCCCGCCCAGCGCAAAGAAAAAGCCGAATGGCACAACGAGCACAGCAATTTGGATAGTGCGTTTGAATATGCGCGTGGCCCTGAGCGATCGCCGGCGGTTCCGGAGGAGCAGCGCTGGAGCAACTTTCTCTATCGCAACCTGGCCTCGATGGCCCCCGGGTATGTGTTCGAATACCGCTTCAACGCGCAGGGCCAGCCCGAAGCGGTCTGGGCGAGTGAGGGCGTCGAGGCGGTGCTGGGTTGCACACTGGACGAGATTGAGCGACGCGGCGGTTGGGATGCCCTGATCGAAGAAGAGTGGAAGCCTTTGGCACGCGCCCGACAGGAGCGCCTGCTCCAGGGCGAAGCGCAGAGTGGCGAGTTGCGCATCAGGTCGATCGCGGGCGACAGGAAATGGATAGAAATCAACCTGCAGCCCGTGCTCGATCCGGGCACCGGCGCCGTTACAGGCATAGTTGGCTCTGCTTACGACATCACGACGCGCAAGGTCGCAGAAGAAGCGTTACGGAAATCAGAGGCGGTGTTGCGCGCCGTCACCGAGAACACACCTGACTGGCTCTTTCTCCTCGACGAGAACCTGAACGTACGGTTCATGAACCGGCCTTTTGGTCCGAACCGGCCTGAGACTGTCGTGGGTCAGTGCTTCCTCGACTTCATCCCGCAGGATCTCCGTCCCGGTATGGAGGAGATCTACGGGAAGGCGCTGGCCTCCGGCGTTCCCGCCAGGCTCGAGCTGCGTAAACCGGGTCCGGACGGCTCGCCCGGTAACTTCGAGCACCGGATCATGCCGGTTGTCGAGGGCGGCGCAGTCCGCTCTCTCACGGTCGCTGTCACCGACGTCACCGAGCGTAAGCGTGTCGAGAGCGAGTTACGGACGCAGGGCCGCATTCTCGAGACGATGCGGGAGGGCGTCGTGCTCGTCGATCCCAACAGCCACGCCATCCGGCTCACGAATCCGACTTTCGACCGGATGTTCGGTTACGCCACCACGGAGCTCCTGGGGCGCTCGATCGAGCCGCTTTTCAGCATGCTCACCGTGCAACGCCGACGTCTGGCGCGCGCTCTGCGCGACGGCTCCAAGACCGGCGAAACCGTTCCGGTGGAATTCGAGTGCGCGCGCAAGGACGGTACACGTTTCGTGGCGGCCTGCGTTGTAACTCCTCTGAAGATGAATGGAACGGAGCATTGGCTCGCCGTTCTGAACGACGTCACCGAGCGCAAGCAGCTGGAGCGCGAGATCATCGAGATCGCGAATCGCGAGCAGCAGCGCATCGGGAGCGATCTTCACGACGGTCTTGGACAGGAGCTGACGGGCATTGCGCTGATGTTGAAAGGCGTAGTGTCACAACTGCGCAAGGAAGGCTCGGCAGCCTGTGGCGACGTGGAAGAAGTGATCGGCCTGGTCAACAACGCGATCGAGAGCACACGGACACTGGCGCGTGGCCTATCTCCCGTAGGCAGCGGCCGCGGTGACCTGGGGGGCGCGATACAAACATTGGGCGCCCGCGTCGGTGAACGTTTCGGAGTGCATGTCGTTTCCCAACTGGATTTCGCCGAGCCGTTGCGTTTGAGCGAAACTGCGGCCGCGCACGTGTATAGAATCGTGCAGGAAGCGCTGACCAATGTGGTTCGGCACAGCGACGCCCGGGAGGTCATGATCCGCCTCAAGACTTCGGACAGCGAATTGCATCTGCAAGTGGACGACGACGGCAAAGGGTTTGCGCAGGCGCCGGTGGATCGGGCCGGCGGGCTCGGCCTGAAGATCATGCGGTACCGTGCGCAGATGTTAGGCGGCGACCTCGTCATTGAATCGACCGGGAATGGCGGCACTTCGGTGCGTTGCTCGTGTCCGCTCGATTTTACGGTGGAGGTCGATCGGAGTGACGACACCACATGAAAATCTCTCGGGGCCAGCGACGCGTCTTGATCGTCGATGATCACCCGATCGTGCGGCAGGGGCTGCGTCGCATGATCGAGACGGAAGCCGACCTCGTTGTTTGCGGCGAAGTGCAGACCGAGCGTGAGGCGCGTACCGCTATTCGGGCTATGGTTCCCGACGTGGTGATCGTGGACATCTCTCTCACGCAAGGGGATGGTCTCGAGCTCGTCCGTGATGTCCATGCGCAGCAGCCAGAGCTGCCCATGCTCGTCCTCTCCATGCACGACGAGCTGATTTACGGCAAACGCCTCCTGGCCGCGGGGGCGAGCGGATACATCATGAAGCAGGCGGCGTCAGACCAGCTACTGGTCGCCTTGCGCCGAGTTCTAAGCGGTGGGGTCTACCTCTCCGAATCGCTCGCCGGGAGCCTCGGCAACCCTCGCGTGGACGGGGTGAACGGCATTGGCAGCGACCCGATCGAGCGGCTCAGCAACCGGGAACTACAGGTACTGAGCCTCATCGGCCGTGGCCAGTCCTCCCGGGAGGCCGCCGAGGGCCTGGGATTGTCCGTCAAGACCGTCGAAACCCATCGCCAGAGCCTGAAACGCAAGCTCAATCTGGCCACCAATGCCCAGCTGCTCCAATACGCCATCAATTGGTACGGGAACCGCAGTACGCCGCCCGCCGCCGCCTCTTAAACCCTTCGGGCGGTTTCGCTCTCCAAGCTGTAGATGACGCAGATTGAGCCTGAAGACACCCGGGTCGATTGGGAAGGGGCGCTCGTGCAGCGTGCCTGCGCGGGTGACGTTCGGGCATTCGAAAGGCTCTACCGGGAGCATGTGGGCCGGGTCTATGGCCTCTGCCTGCGGATGACCCGGGATCCGGCCATGGCCGAGGACTGCACCCAGGAGGCGTTCATCAATGCCTGGAAGGCGCTGGCGCGGTTCGAGACGCGCAGTTCCCTGGCAACCTGGCTGCACCGGATTGCGGTAAATGTCGCGCTGGCGAAGCGGCGCAAGGCGAGTGTCGTCCTGGAATCGACCTCGGACGATGACGGTGAGGTAATTGAAAGTGACTGGACCTTGGAAACTCCCTTGGAAGTGAACGAGATCGAGGCGGCTATCGAGCGGTTGCCGCAAGGCGCGCGGGATGTACTCGTCCTGCACGCTCTCTACGGCTATTCGCATCTCGAGACGGCGGAGATGCTCGGCGTGGCGGAAGGTACCTGCAAAGCGCAGTTACATCGCGCGCGCAGTCTGTTGAGAGACAAGTTGGGTGTGGAGGTTCGCTGACATGAATAATGCGAACGACAATGGTGAACGTAAGGTTGTGAACTCACTGCGCGATCTGCCAACCGCGGTCCAACCGCCGCGCGACTTGTGGGCGGGTATCGAGGCGCGCATCGTCGCAGAGCGCCCCATCGCCGGCGCAGATGCGGGCGCGCGTAAGAGGGCGGGCTCGAATCTGTCCCGTCTGCGTTGGATGGCCGCCGCAGCCGTGGTTGCCGCGCTTGCCGTGGGGATGTGGGTTGGCCGCAGTGTTCTGCCCACGACGCGACCGATTACGAGTCCCGGCGCGGGGACGAGCGCTACGGACACCCTCCCCAGAATAAATAACGATGGCGCAGCGGCACTGCAGGCCGCCTACATCGTCGATCCGAAGTACCGCAAGCAGCGCGAGGCGCTGGCGAAATCTCTCGAGGCGAAGCTCGCCTCGCTGCCGCCCGATTCACGGGTGAAAGTCATCTCGAGCCTCGCGACGATTCATAAATCGATGCAGGACCTCGAGGCGGAGCTCGGTAAAGACCCGAGCAACGCGCTGCTACAGGAGTTGCTGGTCAACACATACCAAGACGAGATGCGCGTCCTCACGACCGTGCATGAGGCCAGCGACGCTGGCGAGGGGATCTGATGATGCGCTCACCTGTTTTAACAGCTACGGTGATAGCCAGCCTGTCCGCGGGCGGCGTGGCGGTGCATGCCCAGGAGCGCCAGTTCGATCAGCAGACGGCCGCTGATGCGCACGGCATAGTGGAAATCTCCAACTTCTCCGGCAAGGTCGACGTGTCAGGTTGGGATCAGCCGCAAGTGAGCGTGCATGCCGACATTCCACAGGGGGCCGACAAGGTGAAGATCAGCAGTGATCGCGGACGGACGACGATTACCGTGCAATTTCCAAACTTCTCTTTCGACGCGAACGGCGTGCGTCTGAAGGTCAGAGTGCCGCGTGCCAGCGAGGTCGACGTTACCGGGGTGAGCGCCGATGTGTCGACCACCGAGCTCAGCGGAGTGCAACGACTGAAAAGTGTGAGCGGCTCGATCAGGGCGGACATCGCGCAGGCGGATGTGGAAGCCAAGACGGTGAGCGGCGATGTTATGTTGCGAGGCCAGGGAAAGCCCGGCGAGCTGCACTTGACGACGATCAGCGGGTCGATTCACCTCGACCACGGGGCCGGCGACGTCGAGGCCAACACCACGAGCGGCGATATCAGGATGCACATCGATCAAGGCCGCTCGGTAAGGCTGCGGACCATCAACGGTGACGTGGACCTGAAGGGCTCGCTGGTCAAGGACGCCGACGTCGATGCACAAACAGTGAGCGGCGACGTCAAGGTGCATGCGGCGGCCGATGCGGGCTACGAATACGAAGTGACGACCTTCAGTGGCGACATCGGCAACTGCTTCAACATCGAGGCGGAGCGGTCGAGGCACGGTCCCGGACAGCGTCTCAGCGGCACCCTTGGCAAGGGCAACGCGCGTGTACGCATCAAGACGATGAACGGCGATATCGTGCTGTGCGATAAGCCCTAAGGCGCTGGCGTACGCAGCCAGTCCGGATCCGGCAATTCCGCGAACGCTTCCCGCAGGGCTTCGCTCCAGCGGTTACGGATGCCACGAAAATACTCATTTTCCGAGTCGATGCTCATGTGCCGCGCCGTTTCATAGCGGTCGCGCTTCACCATCACCAGGTCGAGCGGCAATCCCACTGACAGGTTGGAGCGGATGGTCGAGTCCATGGAGATGAGCGCGCACTTGGCGGCCTCGTTGAGGCTGCTGCTGCGGCGCAGAACGCGATCGATAATGGGCTTGCCGTATTTCGATTCGCCGATTTGGAAATAAGTGGTCTCGGCGGTGGCTTCGATGAAGTTGCCGGCCGAATAGATACTGAACAGGCGTGGCGCCTCGCCGCGGATCTGGCCGCCGAGAGTCAGGCTGGCGTTGAACTCCACCCCGAACTCCTTCAAGGGCCCTGAGTCACGCCGATGCACCTCGCGCACCGCTTCGCCGACGCATTGAGCGGCCTCGAACAGGTTCGGGCAGGTGAACAGGTTGGTCTTGGCGTCGGGCGCTTCGATCTGCTCCCGGAGCATGCTGGTCACGGCCTGGGTGATTGCCAGGTTGCCCGCGGTCTGGACCACCAACACACGCTCGCCCGGCTTCTGCAGGACGGTCGTCTTACGGAAGGTGCTGATGTGGTCGACGCCGGCGCTGGTCCGCGAATCGGACAGAAAGACCAGCCCCGTATCGAGCAGCATGGCCACGCAGTAAGTCATAGGAGAACATCTCGGCGGCGGATCTGCCGCCAATGCTAACTCATCGGCCTACGGCGAGCTTCTCTGGGTCTGGCTTTGGCTCTGGCTCTGGCTCGCCAACGGAGGCCGCGCCTCATCGGACGGGCTCCCGCTTGCCAGGAAGTCATTGGAGATACGTGCACCTACGTCACGCAGCTTCTCCTGGAAGCGGTCGAGGAAGGCCGGGATACCACCGGAGCAGAGTTCTTCGAAGCGGCCGTAATGGAATTGCGCGTGCAGCTCCCCGACCCGCCGCAGCGTTTCCGCGGACTGATCGTTGGCCACGGCGGTAAGGTTGGCCTGCAGCTCATCCAGGCAGCGGTGTACTCCTTGGGGCAGATCGTCCCGCATGAGGAGCATCTCGGTGACCCGTATGGGATTCACGCTGTCACGACACACGCGACGGTAGATCTCGAACGCGGACATAGACCGCAGCAGCACGGCCCATTCCGAAGCCTCGGCCAGGAGACGCTCGCCGCGGCCACCCGGGTCTCGCCAGCGCGCCTCGAGCAGACGCGTGGTGTTATCGGCCCGCTCGATGAAGGTGCCGATGTGTGTGAAGTACAGGGACTCATCGCGCAACATCGTGCCGGAGGTAACTCCGCGCGTCAGGTGCGTGCGGTATTTCACCCACTCGATGAAGTCGCCGCGACCGGACTCCGGCATGCTGGAGTTGAAGGCGTGCGATTCGAGGTAGGTGGTATTGAGTGTTTCCCACATGTCGGACGTGATCGTACCCCGGACCGCGCGGGCGTTTTCGCGGGCCGCGCGCAGGCAGCGCAGGATGCTACCCGCGTGGTCACGATCGAACGCGAGGAAATCGAAGGCGGCCGTCGGTGTCAGCGTATCGTTCCGCTCGCGGAACTGGTTGTCCATACCGAGGGAGACCAGCGTCGCCTGCCAGCCCTGCAGTACCGCCTCCGGCGCTCGAGGTAACAGAGACAGCCGGTGATGCGCGTCGATCATGCGCGCCATGTTTTCGGCTCGCTCGATATAACGCGACATCCAGTAGAGGTGATCGGCAGTTCTGCTCAGCATGTCAGGCTCCGAGCACCCAGGTGTCTTTGGTGCCGCCGCCTTGCGATGAGTTGACTACGAGCGAGCCTTCGCGCAAGGCGACTCGGGTGAGGCCTCCGGGTACTACCGTGATCTCGCGGCCGGAAAGCACGAACGGCCGCAGGTCGATGTGGCGAGGCGCGAGCCCCGACTCCACAAAAGTCGGTGACGTCGATAGAGCCAGCGTCGGCTGCGCGATATAACGCTCGGGATGCGCTTCGATGCGGGCCCGGAAATCCTCGATCTGCGCGCGAGTCGAGGCGGGTCCGATGAGCATGCCGTAGCCGCCGGCGCCGTGCACTTCCTTCACGACGAGGTCGGGAAGATTGGCCAGAGCGTAGGCCCGGTCTTCCGGTCGCCGCAAAACCCAGGTCCGTACGTTTGCCACCAGCGGCTCTTCGCTCAGATAGAACCGCACCATGTCCGGGACGTAAGGGTAGATGGACTTGTCGTCCGCGACGCCTGTGCCAATCGCGTTGGCGATGTTCACGTGACCTGCCCTGTACGCTCGTAGCAGTCCTGGCACGCCAAGTGTTGAATCCGGCCGGAAGGCCTGCGGATCCAGGAAGTCGTCATCGAGCCGTCGGTAAACCACGTCGACGCGCTTGGGCCCCCTGGTCGTGCGCATGTAGAGGATGTCGTCGCGTACGAAGAGATCCTGGCCTTCGACCAATTCGATGCCCATCTGCTGAGCGAGGAAAGCATGCTCGAAGTAAGCGCTGTTGTATGCGCCGGGGGTGAGAAGCACCACGATCGGATCGGTGACGCCCTCGGGAGCGACACTCTTGAGGTTCTCCAGCAGCACGTCCGGGTAATGCTCCACGGGCTGGACCGCGTGCCGGGCGAAGAGCTCGGGAAAGAGCCGCATCATCATCTTGCGGTCTTCGAGCATGTAAGAGACGCCGGAGGGCACGCGCAGATTGTCCTCCAGCACGCAGAAGCTGCCGTCGTCGTCACGAACGACATCGATGCCGCTGATGTGCGCGTAGATGCCATTGGGCACGTCGATGCCCTGCATCTCCGGCCGATACTGCGCATTGCCCAGGATCTGTTCGGCCGGGACCACCCCCGCTTTCAGAATCTCCTGGTCATGGTAGATGTCCGCGACGAAGGCGTTCAGCGCTCGGACACGCTGCTTGATCCCCGCCTCCAGTTGCGCCCATTCGTGGGCCGGCAGGATGCGGGGCACGACATCGAATGGGATTAGGCGCTCGGTGCCCGCGTTCTCGCCGTAGACAGCGAACGTGATACCGAGGCGGTGAAACAGCGCGTCCGCCTCAGCGCGCTTCTGCGCGAGGCGCTCGGACGGTTGCTCGCTGAGCCAGCCGCAATAGTGGTGGCAATGCGCACGAGGGGTCCCCTCGGCATCGAACATCTCATCGTACGGCCGACCACGCACGCTACCCCCTGCGCGTTGAGCATCTCTTTAGGATATTGAGCCTAAGCGAGATCCGTGCCAATGCTGCTAAGCGAAGGATCTCAAGAGCTTACGGCCGCGCTGGACCAAAGGCGTAGAGCGGACAATGAGCTATTGCTTCACCGAGGTGCAATATTTTTCATCGACTGCACGGAAGTGGTGCGTCGTGTCGCCGCCGAGGCATCGCTATCGGCGCTCGCTGGTACAATCGCTTGTGGGAATTGCACATCGAAGCGAGCCTTCATCTGTTGCGGCCGCGTTAGTCACCTGGCACGCCCAGCAGGGTCGTCACGACCTCCCTTGGCAGAGCGATCGCACCGCCTATCGGGTCTGGGTCTCGGAGATCATGCTCCAGCAGACCCAGGTCGCTACGGTCATCCCGTACTACACCCGCTTTATGCAACGATTCCCCCACGTGCGCGCGCTGGCGGATGCGCCGATCGACGACGTGCTGCATTTGTGGACGGGGCTGGGGTACTACGCGCGTGCGCGCAACATGCATCGGTCCGCCGTGATGGTGCGCGACGAATTCGGCGGTGAGTTTCCGGACACCTTCGAGGCGGTAGCGAGTCTGCCCGGCATAGGGCGATCGACCGCGGGGGCGATTCTGGCGCTGAGCCAGGGCCAGCGCTTCCCCATCCTCGACGGCAACGTCAAAAGAGTGCTTTCGCGATACTTCGGGGTGGAAGGGAGCGCCATGGAGCGGGCGGTCTCCGACCGGCTTTGGAAGCTCGCCGACGCCTGTACGCCTGCGGAAGGAGTCGACGTCTATACGCAGGCGATCATGGATCTGGGGGCAACCGTCTGTACCCGACGCAAGCCTCTCTGTGCCTACTGCCCGCTGTCGGAAGGCTGCGTCGCCAGGCTGACGAACCGCCAGCACGAGCTTCCGTCGCCTCGTCCGACGCGCGAACGGCGTCTGCGCAAGGTTTTCATGTTGGTGGCTGTGCGCGAGGACGGTAGCGTTCTACTCGAGCGCCGGCCCGAGAGCGGCGTGTGGGGCGGCCTCTGGTGCCTCCCCGAGTTCGATACGACTACTGACGCACGCTCCTACATGCGGCAGTCTCTACAAAAGGCGCAGGATGAGCCGCGCGCGTTGAATCTCGTCGAGCACGCCTTCACTCACTTCGATCTCGTCATTACGCCTCTTCTGGCACGGTGCGTCGGTAGCGCCGGGGTTATGGATGGGGCTCAGAACGTATGGTACAACACCCGCGCGCCAGCGCGCATCGGGCTACCCGCACCCGTCAAGACTTTGTTGGAAGAGCTCGCGAGTCCGACGATGTTCGATGAGCGCGTCGCGGGTTGAGAGGTTTCTATGGCACGAATGGTTCAATGTGTATTTCTCAAGCAGGAGGCCCCTGGCCTCGACCGGCAGCCCTACCCTGGAGAGCTCGGCAAGCGCATTTACGAGGGCGTCTCCAAGGAAGCCTGGGCGCGTTGGTTGAAGCATCAGACAATGCTCATCAACGAGTACCGCCTCTCGCCGATCGAGCCCAAGGCGCGCAAATTTCTCGAAGCTGAAATGGAGAAATTTTTCTTCGGCGCCGGCTCCCAGGCACCGGAAGGATTTCAGCCCCCGAAGAGCTGAACATGCGCTGAAAGGCTTTCGAAAGCTGTAATCTTTCTGTAGCAAAACTTTACATCGGCTGCGGGAATTAAACGTGTCATCCCTGCGTCCAAACCAACGTTGTTCCGAGAACGGACTTCGGTATGGGGAGCGCGCGCATGGTCAACTTAGCACCGGCTTGCACGGCAGACCTGAAGCAGGATGAACGGCAGCCGTTACCTTACGAAGAGCCCGTACGAACGTGGGCGGGTTACGGAACGGGCGCGACTTGTAACGTGTGTGGCCTCGTCGTCAACGTGCACGACATCGAGTACGAGGTCGAACTGTTGACGACGCAGGGAAGCGTGCGAACGCTACACTTCCACCTGAAGTGTTACCGTATTTGGGAGACGCAGAGCTGAGAAGACTCTGCTGACACCGCTGTCTTCCGTGGGACTACAGGCGGATCATGCCCCGCTTGTGTGCGACGGCGACCGCTTCCGTGCGGCTGATGGCGTCTAATTTCGTCAGAATCGCTTTAACGTGCGTCTTCGCCGTGCCTTCCGTAATAGCGAGGCGTCGGGCGATGTCCTTGTTGCTCCGACCTTGAGCCACGAGTTGCAACACATCCAGCTCACGCTGCGTGAGGCTGGGCTTCGCCATTCTTTGCAGTGCCTTGGCCGCGACGGACGACGACGTGTACGGCCGGTCTTCACTCACGGCGCGGATAGCTGAAAGAATCTCTTGCCGCGGTGCATCTTTCAGCAGATAGCCTTTCGCACCCTGGCTGAGGCACTGGAAGATATCCTCATCGCCGTCATAGGTCGTCATGATGAGGAGGCAGGCCTTGGGGTTGGCTTCGAGCACTCGCTGCACGACAGCAACGCCGTCCCGCTTCGGCATGCGAAGATCCAACACCATGACGTCGGGGTGATGCTGCTCGTAAAGCGCGATCGCCTCATCGCCGTCGCCGGCTTCGGCGACGACTTCCATATCCGCCTGTTGATTTACCATCGCGGCCAACCCGTCCCGTACTACGGGATGGTCGTCCGCCAGAATGACTCGAATCTTGTGCTTGATGACCGCGACCATCACGGCCCCCGTTTCGCCATGCGGACGCTGACGCGCGTGCCTGCACCCGGACGGCTTTCGATCTGCCACTCTCCACCGATCGCACCGGCGCGCTGACGCATGCTGATGAGCCCGAATCCCTCGCTCGAGTAGAGCTCGGGATGCTGCTCCATTCCGACGCCGTCATCGGCGACAGCTAACTCCCAGTGAGCCGGGCCGTCCGACATAGTGATGCTTACGATGCGCGGATGCGCGTGGCGTACTGCGTTGCTGACCGCCTCCTGCGAAATGCGTAAAAGCTCGTGCTCGTGCTCCGGCTTCAGGCCGGTCGCGATGCCTCCGCCCTGGAAGGTACAGGTGACCCCACCCGGCACTGTCGAGCGCTCCGCCAATTGGCGTAGGGCGATTTCCAATCCCGCGCGACGCGTCTGATCGAGTCGCAGGGCCATCACGGAGCGACGCGCCTCCGAAAGTCCGTCACGTGCCAGGTCGCGAATGCGCGAGAGAACGGTAGCCAGGTCTGAGTTCTTGCGTTTGCAAGGGGGGAATTCCTCCGCAGCGCCCAGCTGCATGAGGATGCCGGTGAAAGACTGTGCGAGGCCGTCGTGGATCTCCTGCCCGATGCGGGTGCGCTCCACGAGGACGGCTGCTTCTTTCGCCGAATATGCGAGCCGCGTGAGCTGCACGGCCAGGGTCGCTTGCTGCGCCAGGGCTACCAACAGCTCGCTGCGCTGCACATCCGAGGCTTTCCGACGGAAACTGAGGATGAAGAATCCTACGTTCCGCGCGCCAAACACGAGCGGGTAGACCACGACCCCAACATAACCTTCGCGACGGTGGAAGGCGAGCGCGCCAGGCCAGAGGTCCGGGGACTCTTTCTCGAGATTGAAGTACGCCGGCCCCTGCTGCGTGGCGAACGCGTTTGCAAACGAAGAGTCGGCGAACGGGACACTTACCGCATAAGGCGGCGGCTCGACCTGCCCGTCGCGCACGTGGGCGATAACGCGCCATTCCTGCAGTGTGTCTTTCGAGACGATGACCGCGCCGGAGGCGGCATCGAACTGTCGCGCGGCTTCCAGCAACATGTGGCCCATGAAGCTGGCCAGGTCGGGCTCACTGGCGAGTCGCTCGAGATTGCTACGGATGACCTGGTTGGCCTTGGCAAGCTCTGCGACGCGCTCTTCGGCCGCACGCTCGCGCTCACGCCTCACATCATCCACGAGACGCTCGCGATGCAGAGCCGCACCGATGACGCCCGCCGCGGTCTCGAGCGCCGCCAACTCGGCGGTATCGATCGCACGGCGTTGTTTTGTGTTGTCGAACGACACAATGCCTGTGAATTCGCCGGCGATGAAGATCGGCACGATCGCCTTCGTCTTCGTGCCGATGCCCTCGAATCCGGGTGACGCGTACTCTGATGCTGAATCGCTCTTGCTCAGGCACACACTACGACCGGCGCGCAACTCGCTACAGACGGCGGACCAGTCGCGCTCGTCGCAAGTCGACTTCGACGCATCATCTAAGTAGGGGACTACGCCGTCGGCGACCCACTCATTTACTACTGTAAGCAGCGGCTCGCCGTTCGGGCCCGCCTTGGTGAGCATGAGATTCACGCGGTCGACGCGTGCGGACTCGCCAATGAGTCCCAACACCCTGGGGATTACCGCCCGCACATCGGGCGCTTCCAGGAGCAGGCGGCTCGCCTTAGCGGACGCGCCTAGCAGGCTTTCCCGCCGGTGCAGCGATTCATTGATCTGGGTCAATTCCTCCGCGCACTGGGGTGAGCCAAATGCAGCGGGTTCCAGGAGTGCCAGGGTGGCGTTCATACTACGGGCCTCAATCACTTGCGATCCTGCGCCCGAGTGTAGCGCGGGAGGGGCGCCTGCTCCCAACCCCCGCCCAGTGCTTTGTATACAGCGATCAGGCTGGTCGCCGTCGTGGTCCGGCTCTGCGCCAGGGTATCTTCGGCCTGGAGCTGCGTACGCTCGGAATCGAGCACCTCGAGGAAATCCACATATCCGCCCTCGTAGCGGGTTCGGGCGAGCCGGGCCGCCGTGGCGCTAGCCGCAGCCGCATCAGCCACATGCGTGAGGCTGTCTCGTGCTCTGGCATGGGTCACCAGGGCATTTTCGGTTTCTTCCAAAGCTCCAAGCACGGTTTTCTCGTAAGTGGCCAGGGCGACATCGTCTCTGGCACGGGCCTGGGCGACCTGCGCATGCACCCGACCCAAGTCGAATGCCGCCCAGGAGATACCGGGTCCGATTACATACCCACGTGAGGGCGCCGAGCCGAGATTACTAGGCTGCGCTGCGGAATATGTAAAGTTGCCGGTAAAGGTGACTTTCGGAAAATAGTCGCCAATGGCCACGCCGACGAGGGCGGTAGAGGCCGCCAGTTGGCGCTCCGCCCCGCGGATATCCGGGCGTCGCCGTAACAGACTGCCCGGGTCGCCAACGGCGGCGATCTGCGGCAGCTCCGGCAGGTCGCGCGCGGGAGTGAGCAACGTGGTGAGGGCGTTCGGATCCCGCCCCGTCAGCACGCCGAGACGGTGAATCGACCGCGCGACGGCGGCCTGGAGCGGAGCAATGGTGGAGAGGGTGGTGCTCAGCTGTGACTGCGCCCGCGACGTGTCCAACTCCGTACCACGCCCGGCCTCCAGGCGCGCCTGCGTGAGCTTTAACGTATCGGTCTGGTTGATGACGTTACGCTGCGCTACGTCGAGTTGAGTTTGTTGACCGCGAAGCTCGAAGTAGGTCCGGGCGACCTCCGCAATGACCGATACCTGCGCATCGTGCAGATTGGCTTCGGCGCCTTGTAACTGTGCGCTGTTGGCTTCGATGTTGCGGCGGACCCGGCCGAAGAAGTCGAGCTCCCACGTGGCATCGAACCCGGCATCGTAATACGAAGCTGACACCGGGAAGCCGTACACGGCTCCTGGAGCCAGTTGATTCTGATGACCTCCCGCGGCGGTGACCGTCGGCGCGAGATCGAAAGTCGATTCGCGCCGCGCGGCCCGCGCCTCGACGAGATGCCCCAGGGCGATGCGCAGATCGTGGTTCGCGGTAAGCGAGTCGCTGACGAGTTGATTCAACGTCTCATCGTCGAACTGCTTCCAGAATTCCACTTGCGGGTCTTGTGCCGTTGAGTAGGTGCTGGTCTCGGCACCCGCGAACTGCTGTGCCACGGGCGTGTCGGGTCGTTTGTAGTTGGGGCCGACCGCGCAGCCCGCGAGTACGGCGGCGATCGCAAGGGTGACGCCGCGACTCATTGTGGGATTAAGCATGGTGGGCCTCCGGCGAAGCCAGCGCGGGCGGCGCTGCCGTTGGGTTAGGTGCCTCTGCCTTGTTTCGCCCTGCCAGGCGGCGGACGAGCACGTAGAACACCGGAGTCAGCAGCAAGCCGAAGAACGTCACACCGAGCATTCCTGCGAACACGGTGGTGCCCAGTGCGTGACGGATCTCCGCGCCGGCGCCGCCCGCTACCATCAGAGGCACGACGCCCATGATGAACGCGAACGAAGTCATGAGGATCGGCCGCAGACGCATCCGAGCCGCTTCCAACACGGCGGAGACAGCGTCGTGACCCTGCTCCTCCTGGAGATGTTTTGCGAACTCCACGATGAGGATCGCGTTTTTGCACGCGAGGCCGAGGAGCACGATCAGGCCGACTTGCGTGAAGATGTTGTTGTCCCCGTGATCGAGGAGCACGCCGGCGATAGCTGCCAGCAGGCACAGCGGCACGATCAGGATGATGGCCAGCGGCAAGGTCAGGCTCTCATACTGGGCGGCGAGCACCAGGAACACGAACAACACGCACAGCGGAAAGATGAATTCCGTGGTACTGCCGGAGACGATCTGCTGGTAGGAGAGATCGGTCCACTCGAAGTTCATGCCGCGCGGCAGGGTCTCGCCAAGGATCTTCACCATCGCGGCCTGTGCCTGGCCGGAGCTATAGCCTGGAGCTGCGGCGCCGTTGATGTCGGCGGACCGATAGGCGTTGTAACGCTGCACGATGTCGGGACCGAATGTCTGATCGATCGTCAGTAGCGAGCCGAGCGGCACCATCTGGCCGGCGGCGTTGCGGGTCTGTAACGGCAGTATGTCCTCCACGTGCGAGCGGTACGGGGCATCCGCCTGCGCCACGACCTGGTACGTTCGGCCGAACTTGTTGAAGTCGTTTACGTAGAGCGAGCCGAGATAGACCTGCAGTGTTTGGAACACGTCCGACAGCTTCACGCCCTGGCGCTTCACCTTCTCGCGATCCACGTTCACATTGAGCTGTGGGACGTTGATCTGGTAGGTGCTGAAGGCGGCCGCCAACGCGGGATTCTGCGAAGCCTTCTTGAGGGCGTCCTGTACGGCCGCGTACAGGGCATCGGGGCCAAGATCACCGCGGTCCTCCACGTTGAGCTTGAAGCCGCCGAGAGTGCCCATTCCCATGATCGCCGGAGCCGGCACCACGATAATGAAGGCGTCCTTGATGACAGAGAGCTTCTGATTCAGGGTCGCCGCGATCGCCTTGGCAGTGAGATTCTTGCTCTTGCGTTTCTCGAAATCGTCGAGAGCGAAGAACACCAGCGACGAGCTCGAGCTCGGTACGAGACCGTTCACCGACATACCGGTGAATTGCACGGCGCCGGAAACGCCGGGTGTCTTGAGGCCGATCTCGCCAACTTCGCGGGTGACCTCGTCGGAGCGCTCGACGGTTGCCGCGGGCGGCAACTGACCGATCGCGATCACATACTGTTTATCCTGGTCTGGGACGAAGCCAGCGGGAACTGCGTTGAACCCAAAGTAGGTGAGAGCGATCAGCCCCGCGTAAACCACGAGTGCAATGCCGCTACGCCGCACCGTATGTGTGACCGTACGCGAGTAGATGTTGCCTGCCCCGATAAAGGCGCGGTTGAAGCGCTTGAAGAATCCACCGAACAACCGGTCCATGATCCGCGTGAGGAGGTCAGGCTTCGCTCCGTGCGGCTTCAGCAACACCGCGGCTAGAGCCGGCGAAAGCGTTAGTGAGTTGAACGCGGAGATCACGGTCGAGATGGCGATCGTGAGCGCGAACTGACGAAAGAACTCGCCAGTGAGTCCGCTGACAAAGGCCACTGGCACGAACACCGCGCACAACACCAGCGTGATCGCGATGATCGGACGGCTGACCTCGTTCATCGCGGCCTTGGCAGCTTCGTACGGGGACTGGCCGCTCTCTATGTGCCGCTCGACGTTCTCGACGACCACGATGGCATCGTCGACGACGATTCCGATTGCCAGCACCAGGCCGAACAGCGACAGAGTGTTGATCGAGAAGCCGAACGCCAGCAGCACGGCGAAGGTGCCGATGATCGAGACGGGCACCGCGACCAGTGGAATGATGGAGGCGCGCCAGGTCTGCAGGAAGAGGATGACGACGAGCACGACGAGCAGGACGGCTTCCAACAGCGTGTGCACGACAGCCTCGATGGACTGCCGTACGAAGACGGTGGGGTCGTAAATGACCTCGTAGTCGAGACCTGCCGGAAAGTCCTTCTTCAGCTCCGCCATGGTTTTGCGCACGGCGGTGGAAAGTTCGAGCGCGTTGGCGTTGGGAGACTGGAACACCGGGATCGCGACGGCGTTCTTGTTGCTCAGGAGACTCTTGATCGCGTACGCCTGCGCGCCAACCTCCAGACGGGCCACGTCTCCGAGGCGCACGATCTCGCCTTCGGCACCGGTTTTGATGATGATGTCGCGGAACTGCTGCTCGTCCGTGAGTCGTCCCATGGCATTGATGGCCAGTTGGAACTGGCTGTCCTGCGTGGGCGGGGCGCCGATCTGGCCCGCTGCGACCTGCACGTTCTGCTCGCGAATAGCATCGACCACGTCACCCGCGGTCAGGCTGCGGGCCGCCAGCTTTTGCGGATCGAGCCAGACCCGCATTGAATAGTCACCGCCGCCGAACACCTGCACCTGACCCATGCCGGGGAGTCGTGCGAGCACGTCGCGCACGTTCAGCACAGCGTAGTTACGCAGATAGAGCGCGTCGTAGCGGCCGTCCGGCGATGTCAGGTTGACGACCATCGTCAGGTTGGGAGAGCTCTTTACGGTAGTGACGCCCAGGTTGCGGACTTCTTCAGGAAGCCGGGGAAGTGCCTGCGAAACGCGGTTCTGTACCTGCACCTGCGCCCGATCGACATCGGCGCCAATGCGAAAGGTGATGGTGATAGCCAGGCCGCCGTCCATGGTGGCGCTCGAGGACATGTAGAGCATGTCCTCGACGCCAACGATCGCCTGCTCCAGCGGAGCGGCAACCGTGTCCGCAACGACCTTCGGGTTCGCGCCGGGGTAAGACGCGTTGACCACGACGGACGGGGGCACCACTTCCGGATACTCACTGATCGGCAGCGTGAACAGTGCGATCGCGCCGCCGATAGTGATGAACGCCGAAATGACCGCCGCAAAGATCGGCCGGTCGATGAAGAAGTGCGATAGTTTCACGCAGAACCTCTTAGTTGGACGTCGCGGCGTCTTGGGGACGCGCGGTGGTGGAATTCAGCGCCAGCTTGTCGGCGTGGCTCTGGACGGAGCCGGACGCGGGGCCGGTGCTGGACGTATTGGTCGCTCCAGACGTCGAGTTGGTGACGGACGTCGTGGCAGAGTTGTTGCTGTTCGAAGCCAACTTCGCGTTGCGCGCGAGCAGGGTCTCCGGCTGGCCCTCACCGCGATGACGCTCGCCCATCGCTACCTTCGCGGGGGTTACCGGCGAGCCGGGCCGCACGCGCTGCAGCCCGCTGACCACGATGGTCTCGCCGGCCTTGAGGCCATCAGTCACAACGCGCAGGCCGTCGATGATCGGGCCGAGCTTGACGGGGCGGTACTGCACCTTATTGTCCGCGCCGACGACTAACACGTAGCGGACCGTCTGGTCGGTGCCAACCGAGCTATCGTTGATGAGCAGCGCGTTGTACTGGTTGCTTCCCATGAGCTTCACCCGAGCAAACAACCCAGGCGTGAACGCCCGATCATGGTTATCGAGCCGCGCGCGGCCGCGAATCGTGCCCGTCGTGGGATCGAGCTCGTTATCGACGAACACCATGACGCCATCGTGGGGATAGCCAGGCTCATTCGCGAGACCAACCATCACGGGGCTGCCAGTTGTGCCGGCCTCGTTAGCCTTGGCGCCGGACTTCGCCTGCGCCGCCAGCTCGCGAGCGATCTTCGTGTACCGGAGGAAGGCCTGCTCATCGCCGTCGAACCGAACATAGATCGGGTCGATGGAGACCAGAGTGGTCAGAAGCGTCTGCCCGGTCGCCACGAGATTGCCCTCAGTCACCAGCGCTCGGCTGATGCGACCCGAGATCGGCGCGGTGATCTTTGTGAAAGTGAGATTCAGAGCGGACGTATCGAGCGCCGCCTGAGCGGCCTCCACGTTGGCGTCAGCCTGCTCGAGGCCAGCAACGCGCGTGTCGTACTCTTCTTGAGAGATCGCATGCGCCTGCAGAAGCTTCGTCGCACGCTCACGCTCGGACTTCGCAAGTGTCGACTGCGAACGCGCCTGATCGAGCTGCGCCTTGGCGTGCTTGTAGTCCGCTTCGTACGGCCGCTGGTCGATTACGAATAGAACGTCGCCCTTGTGCACTTCACGACCTTCCGCGAAATTCACCGAAGCGATGTAACCCGAAACGCGCGGCCGAATCTCAACACGCTCCACGGCTTCAAACCTGCCGGTGAACTCATCGAATTCAGTCACCTGTTTGGAAATGACCTGCGCAACGTCCACCTGCGGCGGTGGCGCAGCCGCGGCAGCCGCTGCTGCCTGTGCCGCTGCGTTGCTCCCACAGCCCGTCAGCGTCAATGCTGTTGCGATGGCCAGCACGACTACGGTCGGTGCGGCAATAGAAAATGAATGGCGCATACGGTCTCCCTAAATATCCACGGCTGTATGAGATCAAGACGGGGGCGTGCGTCTTTGTCCGACGCTGCGGGGAGAATTGTGGGTGCGCGAGCCCCACTTAGATATTCATCAGGCGGAGGGTGGCGGGCGCACATATTGGGATCGTGAGCGTCCCTCTTTAGAGGGATTTAGTACCGAAGTGGCGCACAGCGCCGACACGCGCTCTACGCTGGGGCATGAGGCCGTTTCTCGGGGATTCCTAGCCCTTCGCTCCGAAGCAGGCTAAGAATCAATGACTTAGACTCGCCCCAGCACCTCGGATTGCTTGACGGGGCCCTCGCAGGCCGGTCTAATACGCACCCTTTCCCCGGCGGCCAGGTAGCTCAGTTGGTAGAGCAGCGGACTGAAAATCCGCGTGTCGGTGGTTCGATTCCGCCCCTGGCCACCAATAATTTCCCTTCGATCCGCGGACTTACGGTCACGTCAGTTTTCAGGCTGAATGTTGCTGTGACAGATTTGTGCCCGTCGTGAATTCGACCTTCCCGGCGTAGGCGGCGAGATCATCCGAGGCGAGGTGCGCATAGCGACGCACCATCGACGGCGTCTCCCACCCGCCTGCGGGAAGCTCGTGAGCGCGCCGGCATTTCGCAAAAGCAGCTGGGAATAAGGGCCGGGATCGATCCCAATGTCGCCAGCGCGAGAATCAATCAGTACGAGAAGGGGAAGCACCTACCCCATCTTGCGACTGCCAAACAACTGGCCAGAGTGCTTGGCGTTCCTACCCCGTACCTCTACGCGGATGACGACGCCCTTGCCGCCTGGATTCTGGCTTACACACGGGTCAGCACTGCGACACGCAAGTCGATCATCAAGGACATCGGCTAGCCCAGCTCAGAGCGGGCGCCATGCGCGATACTAAGGAACTCTTAGTATCGAGACAATCGAAAAGCTAAGATTCTCTTAGCCTCACGGATTACCAGTGGGGCGAAGGTGCGAAGCGTTTCTGTCGTCGGGAATCGCCTGCGGGAAGTTCGTGGGCGGCTCGGTATCTCGCAAAAGCAGTTGGGCATCAAAGCGGGCCTCGACCCGTCTGTTGCCAGCCCAAGGATCAACCAATATGAGACCGGGAAACACGTGCCGGATATTCAAACCGCACAGCGACTCGCGGAGGTCCTTGGGGTACCCGCTCCCTACTTGTACGCCGAAGATGACCCGCTCGCGGCGTGGATCTTGGCCTATTCGCAGGTGACTCCAGCCGTGCGAAGAAAGATCACGCGAACGGTCACGGAGTCTTCGGTGGCATAACGGACGTACCACCCATGGGATTGGTAGAGCGTTGGTGACGCACGTCGTTGGTGACTGGCGCCGCGTGCACAGTGTCCGGACGTTGCCATGACCAACAGAGACCACGAGCGGGATTCTGGCGATAGCGATCAAACGGATCTCTCAGATTTTTTAGAGATTTTTCGCTGTTTGATCTAAAATTCATGCATCCGAACAGGCCAACCCAGAGCATTCCACCCCGTACATGACGGCACTTGCACCACAGCAGACGGCGGCTATCTCCCGACTCTTCTCTTCGAGCGTCGTTCGGGAATTGGCGCGCAAGGGAAAGTCGCCACTCTTTATAAGGCTTGCGCGTCAGTCCCTGTTGCTTGGCACCCTTTCGGCGTCGAAACGTGTCTATGATCTTTTCGATGAGGCTTTCTCGCTGCTCCAGCAAGAGGGTTATCGCGACGAGTACATCTACAAGGCCGCTCTCGTAGAAAAGATTCTTCTCGGCCGTCATTCCCTCCAGACGGCGTCAATGCTCAACGAGTTTCGCGTCGGTGAGTGCAAAGCTGATCTCGCGATCCTGAATGGAACCGCAACCGTGTACGAGGTCAAATCCGAGCGCGACTCCCTCGTTCGGCTGCGTAAGCAAGTAACGGCTTACGCGACAGTCTTCGCCAAGGTTTACGTCATCGCCAGCGAGAGTCACGTTAAAGCAGTTGAAGCCACCGTGTCACGAGACGTTGGCATTCTTATACTCAATAGGCGGTACCGGATTTCTACGCTGCGCGAGGCCACTGGTACTCCGGAACAGACTTCCCCGACAGCCATTTTCAATTCGCTACGCACGCAAGAGGCTCGTCTCGTTCTCGCCCTGAATGGTGTTCACGTGCCCCATGTGCCAAACACGATGCTGCACGCCGTGCTCCGCGAGCAGTTCTTGAAGCTTGCGCCCACAAGTGCACACGAGGGCATGGTGACGGTACTCAAAAAGACCCGGAACTTACTGCCTCTATCGGTCTTGGTATCGCAACTTCCCAACTCGCTTCAAACTGCCGCGCTCGCTGTTCCATTGCGGAAGGTCGATCACACCCGCCTTGTCGATGCAGTCAACACGCCTCTCAAGGTTGCGGCGGATTGGGCGTAGCGCATGTACCATCCCTATTTCCGTGGAAAGCAGTACGAACTCATCACGGTAAGGGAAATGGCGCCGCTTATGAAAGCGGCGGGATTCCGACCCATCATCGAGCCTGTCAGAGAGGGCCTCAATGGCCTACATAAAGCCCTCAAGACCGTTGCCGACGTTGGTGGAGAGGCGATCGTTATCGTCAATCCCCATTACGGCGATCACGCGGAGGACGGCACGGCGATCAAGGAGCTTCTCAACGAAGAGTTTCACGAGCTACCCACGATAACAGCGGGAATCCTGTTGAAGCCGGGCATGACGACAGAGCAGGCATGGGCGCTCTACAACGCGCACGCGGATCATTCCCCCGTCCTCATTCATGCTGGGTTTGCCGACGTGCAGGGTCTATCGAAGAAACTCGGAAAGCCGACTAAGGACCACTGTCACATCTTCTTCGCTCGCGCGTGCGGTAAGCTCTACCAGAACCAATTCAAAGGCGCGCGCCGCGTTTTGCTTAAAGACGGATTTGAGCGAAAGAGGAACGCCGATTATGACCCGGTCGAGCGATTCTCGGACCTTCACGTCATATTCGAAGATGAAGGAATGACCGGATTCGGCGACTTTCTCATCGTCGGTGATGACTACAGCGAAAGCGGCGGTCCGGCGTATGCGGTCGCCATTCATCTCACCTTCATTGACCCCGAAAAGTTCGACGAGATGTGGATTCATCACTTTGTATCCGTCACGCAGGACACCCCAAAGGACCCGGCGGGCAAGTTCGGCGAAGCACTTGCGAAGATGATGGAGACTCTGAAAAAGCCGAACTGCAACATACTCGAGACGGCCGCGGTCAAAGAGTACCGGACGCTTTTCGATGAGGGGCACTTCCCTGGTCTCGGCTACGTCAAGAAGCTATCGATGAATCATCACATCGAGACGTTGGCAGATTACTTCAAGTCGAAAGCCTAGCCCACTATGCCCTGTTGCGCGGAATGCTTCGGTGATCGCGGCCTCCGCAAAAGTCTCATTCCCGCACGATCTGCTGGAATCGGCAACTGCTCATACTGTGGGGGCGTCGATGTTCAGATCGTCGACCCGACTGCGTTAGCCGAATACTTCGAACTCGTCATCGGCGCCTATGTTTCCGCGCCAGATGGAAAGACGCTGGTCCAACTCCTCAGGGAAGATTGGGGCCTGTTCGAGAAACCCAGCATGGATGACGCGCGGGCCACGGCGCTGCTCCGCGATGTTCTCGAGGAGCCGGATCGGCTGCACGAGACATTCTCGCCGATAAGTGTTACGGCAGACCGCTTGAGCGATTGGGAGAAGCTCCGCGACGAACTCATGTACAAGAACCGCTTCTTCCCCGACGCGAACATGGACCTTGACCGGCTTGGGAATTTGCTTGATGCACTGAAAATCGAACCGGACGAAGCACCGAGCCTCTGGTACCGCGCGAGGATACAAACGGAGGATGTGCCATTTCCCATCGCGAAAATGGGCGCCCCGCCGAGCCGTACGGCCACACATGGAAGGGCCAACCCGGCGGGTATCCCCTACCTCTATCTCGGTTCACAGCCGGACACAGCCATAGCGGAGACACGACCCCACACGGGCGAGCTTGTTTGCGTCGCAGACTTCGCGACGCCGCCCGATCTCCGCCTCGTTGACCTCCGCCATCCGCGAAGGGTCGTATCGCCCTTTGTTTTAGCCGACGCCACCGATGTTGCACAGATGAGAAGCGATCTTCCCTTTCTCGAGCGGCTCGGCGATGAACTGATGCGGCCGGTCTTGCCGCAGGCGGCCGCGATCGACTACACACCGAGCCAGTACCTTTGCGAGTTCATCAAGAAGCGCAAGTACGATGGGGTGCTTTATCGTAGTTCTGTAAGTGGGGGAATAAATCTCGCGCTCTTCGAACCATCACGCGCAACGGCGCGCTCCGTCGTCCAATACCGGGTGAGCCGTGTTTCCGTGGACGCGGTGACGGTACCGCCCGCTCCAGCCGCTCCTTGAGAGGTGCCCGCTCAACGGGATGGGTCGGCAGCTGGTCCGGCACGCTTGAAACTCATGGTTCATGGAGATGTGGCCACCGGACGGGATGGCTGCTACCTGGGCGCCATGCGAAACTATCGCGACCATGATGAGTGTCCGTGACGAATTTGCACCGGATACGAAGCGCGTTTTAGCTCTTCGCGCTGCACATCGCTGCTCGAATCCGCGGTGCCGGATCCTTACGGTACGGCCGCACTCGGAGGCGGGGCGGTCCGTGCTCACCGGTGTCGCCGCCCACATTTGCGCAGCGGCACCAGGCGGACCCCGATTCGATGAGTCGCAGACCCCGGATGAACGCAAAGCGATTACGAATGGGATTTGGGTCTGCCACGTCTGCAGTGATCGCATCGACAAAGATGAGCCAGCGTTTTCTGCCGACGCTTTACGCGAGTGGAAGCGACGACACGAAGCTTGGGTTGGGTCGGAGGACTTCGTGCCACAACTCCCTCGAATTTCGGTCCATACCTATGCCGGGCTGGTACTGGATGGGCCTTCCAAAATCACGGGCGAGATGGTTCAGCAATACCGCGATCATGAGATCCAGATCAGCGCTTCCTCACGGCATGAGCTGACCCAGTTCCGGATGCGGGTTCAGTTTCCAGAAAAGGTTATGGGCTTCTCTGTGCGCGAGAGGCCTGTCGGCATCGAAGTAGCCGTCCGGCCCGAAAGGATGGAATGGGTTGCGAACGCCTCAGGCGGCGGGAGCGTCACGGCAGCAGGGCCTCTTGCCCCGACGAACTGCTTCACCGTGGAACAGGAGAGAGTGATCCCCAACCGTCCATTTCGATTCGTCCTGCGCACAATCCTGTCGGAGAAACTGACATCCATTCTAGAGAGCAGCTCCCGAATGTCGTCGGACGATACCTGGTTCACGTACGCCGAGGGCACTTTCCTCTATCTGGATCAGGGGCAGTATTTTGAGCGCGAATTTCTCGTGAGGCTGCTTCAGAACGAGGAACGCGCAATTTCAGCGATGTCCATGCAAGAACCTTTCGGCCAAAGTCGCATGGAAATAAGTGGTTTTGGTTTCTGAAGTCGTTGATCCCTTTCGTCCTTTTCGCGCATGTGGCCCGCTGGCGGCCGGTGCTTTTGTGCTTGAGCTCAGAGAGTAGGCGTCTAATACAACGAATCTCCATTTATCTGGGGGGAATCCGGGGGAAGTTATGTTTGGAGGATACAACCGTAGGCTCGAAAAAACGCCGAACGGCAGCTTTATCAGAGATCGGCGCCGCCCGATTGAGCATCGAGGCAATGATACAACGACCCCGAAGCGTCCAAGACACCCTCGATGAGGTATTTGTTGGAACCGTACTTGATCGGAGGCAATCGGAATTGCGGGGACCACTTCTCATGCGCTCAAAACACGCCGCCAGCCGAGGGATTGATACTGGTCCAGCGATTCGGACGCGAGCCACTGTGGTGGTGTCCCCCACCCTGCGATGTTCTCCGAGTTCCATTGGACACCAAAAGGTAGGATGGAGGACGAAGAGAGCGGCTGGCGGTCAAGCTCAATGTCCTCGAGCGTGCCGCGACAACGAAGGCGCTGCCTCGATCCTGGGTCGACACCTGAGGGTCTCTTGGCCTATCTTTGCGCCCCGAATCAAGGCTTTGGAGCGACAACGTCGCAGCATTAGTGCGAGGCAGACAAGCCGCGGGTCACTTGGGATGAATCGAAGGCCACCATGACTTCCGACGAACGCAAGCTCGAAGAGGAACTCCTGGAAAAGCTTCGTGCCTTGAAGTACGAGCACCGGCCCGGTATCCGTGACCGCGCCGCTCTTGAGAAGAACTTCCGTGAGAAGTTCCAAGCGCTGAACTGCGTGAGCCTGACGGACCCCGAGTTCGGACGGCTGCTTGAGGAAATTGTCACCCCAGACGTATTCACCGCCGCCCAAACGCTACGTAACCGCAATGCCTTCACGCGCGACGACGGTACGCCACTCAACTACACGCTCGTTAATACCCAAGACTGGTGCAAGAACACCTTCGAAGTCGTCAGCCAGCTTCGCATCAACACCGACTACAGCCACCACCGCTACGACGTTATCCTGCTGATCAACGGCGTGCCGGTCGCCCAGATCGAGTTGAAGACGCTTGCCATCAGTCCCCGCCGGGCAATGGAGCAGATCGTCGATTACAAGAACGATCCCGGCAATGGCTACACACGCACGCTACTTTGCTTCATTCAGCTGTTCGTCGTTAGCAACCGCACTGACACCCGGTATTTCGCCAACAACAACGCCCGGCATTTCAGCTTCAACGCCGATGAGCGGTTCTTGCCGATCTACCAGCACGCGTCCGAGGACAATACAAAGATCAACCAGCTTGACATCTTCGCCGAGAAGTTCCTCGCCAAGTGCACGCTCGGGCAGATGATCAGCCGCTACATGGTCCTCGTTGCCAGCGAGCAGAAGCTGATGATGATGCGTCCGTATCAGATATACGCTGTCAAGAACATAGTAGAGTGCATTGAGAAAAACCTGGGCAACGGCTACATCTGGCACACCACCGGCAGCGGCAAGACGCTCACCAGCTTCAAGGCATCCACGCTGCTGAAGGCCAACCCCAAAATCGAAAAGTGCCTCTTCGTCGTCGACCGCAAGGACCTCGACCGACAAACACGAGAAGAATTCAACCGCTTCCAGGAAGGGTGCGTCGAGGAGAATACTAACACCGGCGCACTCGTACGTCGGCTGCTTTCTGATGACTACGCCGACAAGGTCATTGTCACGACGATTCAGAAGCTGGGCCTCGCCCTCGACGAGAACAGCAAACGCAATAAGGGACGGGAGAAGAAAGGTCTCTTGACTTACAAGGACCTTCTCGCACCGCTCCGGGACAAGCGTGTGGTCTTCATATTCGATGAGTGCCATCGCTCACAGTTCGGCGACAACCATCAAGCCATCAAGGAGTTCTTCCCCAAGGCCCAACTCTTCGGCTTTACCGGCACACCCATCTTCGAAGCCAACGCTAGCGTCAAGCGCATCGAAGGCGAAATCCAGACGCTCAAGACCACCCAGGATCTTTTCCAGAAGTCGCTGCATGAGTACACGATCACCCATGCCATCGAGGATGGCAACGTTCTGCGTTTCCACATTGACTACTACAAACCACCCGGAGATTTCGCCCCTGAGCCGGGCCAGACGCTCTCCAAGACCGCTGTAGTCAGCGCTATCCTCGCCAAGCATGACGCGGCTACAGGTGGACGCAAATTCAACGCCATCCTTGCCACCGGATCGATCAACGACGCCATTGAGTACTACGAATTGCTCACCGCAGCGCAAGCTAGCAAGCAGACGGCCGACCGGGATTTCGTCCCGCTCAATGTCGCTGCCGTCTTCTCTCCACCCGCCGACGTCAGTTCCGACGTGAAGCAGATCCAGGAAGACCTGCCGCAGGAACAGGAAGACAATAAGCACGACCCCGAGGCCAAGAAGCAGGCACTAAAGGCCATCATCGCCGACTACAACGAATGCTTCGGCACCAATCACCGCATCGAAGAGTTCGACCTCTACTACCAGGACGTTCAGAAGCGCATTAAGGACCAGCAGTTCCCCAATGCCGACCTGCCAAAAAAAGGCCGCGAGAAGCTCGACGTCACCATTGTCGTCGACATGCTACTAACAGGGTTCGACAGTAAGTACCTCAACACGCTCTACGTTGACAAGAATCTCAAGCACCACGGACTCATCCAGGCATTCAGTCGCACCAACCGCGTGCTGAATGACACCAAGCCCTACGGCCACATCCTCGACTTCCGCGGCCAGCAGGACGCCGTCGACGCCGCCATTGCACTATTCTCTGGCGCCAAGGCCGACAAGGCGCGCGAGATCTGGCTCGTTGACAAAGCCCCCGTCGTTATCGACAAACTCAAGGCCGCCAAAGAAGGTCTCGACACCTTCATGAAGTCGCAGGGCCAGTCTGGTAAGCCCGAAGACGTCGCCAACCTCAAGGGCGACGATGCCCGCGCCGCGTTCGTGAAGCATTTCAAGGAAGTGCAGAAGCTGCAGACTCAGCTCGACCAGTACACTGACCTCACCGAAGATCAGGAGCAGGCGATCGCGCAGATCTTGCCCAAGGACGTACTGAACGCCTTCCGCGGCGTCTACCTCGAGACAGCCCAGCGTCTCAAGGCCCAGCAGGGCAAGCCCGGGGATCAGACGAGCAAGGATCTCGATCAACTCGACTTCGAGTTCGTCCTCTTTGCATCCGCCACCATCGACTACGACTACATCATGAAGCTCATCGCCGACTTCTCGACGAAGAAGCCCGGCAAGGCGACAATGAGCCGCGACGAACTAATCGGCCTGATTTCAGCCGACTCAAAATTCCTTGACGAGCGCGATGACATCACCGAATACGTTTGCAGCCTCAAAGCAGGCGAAGGACTCGACGAATCAGCCATCCGAACCGGCTATCAGCGGTTCAAGAACGAAAAAGCCACCCGCGAACTGTCCGATCTCTCCGCCAAGCACGGCCTGCCTGCGGCGTCGCTGCAAGCCTTCGTCGAAAGCATCCTCTCCCGGAAGATTTTCGACGGCGAACAACTCACTGAATTGCTCGCCCCGCTCGATCTCGGCTGGCGTGCTCGCACGCAGAAGGAACTCGCCTTGATGACCGACCTTGTCCCGTTGCTGAAAAAACGCGCCTCCGGTCGCGATATTTCGGGACTTAACGCATATGAGCAATAGGCCGGAGACAGGGGCGGTAATGCGGGACAGCAAACGAACCTTTGTGCCGACACTTAGGTTCCCCGATTTCCGCGACGGACCGGAGTGGGAGATCAAGCCGCTGTCCGACATCGCTGAGAACCTCGACAACAAACGAGTCCCCATTACTGAGAACAAGCGGACAAAAGGTGACGTTCCTTACTATGGCGCGTCCGGTGTTGTTGACTACGTGAAGGAGCATCTCTTCGACGAGGACTTGCTTTGCGTATCCGAGGATGGCGCGAATCTGGTCACACGAACGTATCCGATTGCCTTTCCTATCTCGGGTAAGACGTGGGTAAACAACCATGCGCATGTCCTTCGCTTCGATAACGCCGCGACGCAGAGGATGGTGGAAGGCTACCTTAACTCCACCGACCTCCGCGATTTCATTACGGGAATGGCCCAACCAAAGTTGAATCGTGGGATGCTGGAGAGCATTCCGGTTCCGCTTCCGCCTACCGGGAAGGAACAAGAGCGAGTCGCCGACTGCCTGACATCGCTGGATGAGGTGATTGCTGCACAAGGGGGGAAAGTGGAGGCGTTGAAAGCACATAAGCAGGGGCTGATGCAGGAGCTTTTCCCCCGCGAAGGCGAATCCCTTCCCCGGCTCCGCTTCCCCGAGTTCCGTGAGGGGCCGGAATGGACGACTCACCCGTTCGAGCATTTCGTGCTCCAGTCGTTCTACGGAACATCAAGTTCCACATCGGAGAAGGGAGAGTATCCCGTTCTGCGAATGGGAAACATGGTCGATGGTGGATTGAATTTATCTAACTTGGCTTACATTGATCTCGACCGCGAATCGTTTGAGGCCATTTGCCTGATGCGTGGCGACATTCTTCTGAACAGAACCAATAGCCTCGATCTCGTCGGAAAGATTTCGCTTTTTGATCTCGACATGGAAGTCATTACAGCTTCATATATTGTTACGTACCGTCCAGACCAACGGCGTATTGATCCTTCGTTCTGTAACTTCATCCTTAATTCGCCACCGTATCAAAGAAAGATCAAAGCGTTGGCGCGTCCAAGCGTAAGTCAGGCGAATATTAATCCGACAACCTTTCGAAAGGAGCTGAGCATCGCTGTTCCGTCGCTCATTGAGCAACGGCTAATCGCCGACTGCCTCGCCTCCATTGATGTCCAGATCGTTGCCGGATGCGAAAAGCTCGACACGGTAAGGGCTCACAAGTTGGGCCTCATGCAGCAGCTGTTCCCTTCACTGGAGCGGGATTGACGGATGGCTTCCATGTCGTTTCCTGACCTGCTCACACTCGCACAGCACCTTCGCACGGAGTTGCAGGCGAAAAAGTTCGTGTTGCTCTACGCCTACAATGGCACCGGAAAGACCCGACTGTCGAGCACGTTCAAAGATCTGGGCAAGAAGGTCAATGAGGATGGCGAAACCACGCAGCGGGACACGCTCTACTTCAATGCGTTCACCGAAGACCTGTTCAATTGGGATAACGATCTAAAGAATGACCGCGAGCGCGTGCTCAAGATCAACAGGGACTCTCGCTACTTTGACGGGCTGGGCGAGCTGGAGATGGACAATCGCATCCGCCCACTGCTGAATCGCTACGCTGACTTTGAATTCGCGATCGACACAGTTGAGTGGGAAATTAGCTTCGCGCGCGAAATCAGGCAAAGGAAGGACGACGGCACGTACGAGACGAAGCGGGAGGAAGACATCAAGATCTCGCGCGGCGAGGAAAACATCTTTATCTGGTGCTTCTTCCTGGCGATCGTGCAACTTGTGCTCGACAAAGCCGAGGCGTACAACTGGGTGAAGTACATCTACATCGATGACCCAATATCGTCGCTGGACGACAACAATGCTGTGATGGTCGCTCATCACCTGGCGCAGTTGCTAACGGGTTCACACGAGCGGCTCAGGATGGTCGTGTCCACGCATCACGTGTTGTTCTTCAACGTTCTGTGCAACGAGCTAAAGAAGGCGCGCAAGTACTTCCTGAGTAAGGAAGCGAAATCGGGGAGCTTCGCGGTACATGAGACTGATAGCACGCCATTCCTATATCACCTTGCATCTCTGGTGGAGTTGCACGAGGCGCAACGGTCGGGTGCCCTCTTCACGCACCACTTCAACATGATGCGCCGCGTGATGGAACAAACCGCCTGCTTCTTTGGGTACGTGAAGTGGGAAGAATGCATAAGGCCAGAGGACGACGACCCGAACCAGACGGTTTATAAGCGGGTGATCGATCTGATGAGCCATGGAGACTACTCATTGTACGAGCCGCGGGAAATGATGCAGGAGAACAAGGATATCTTTGGCAGGGTGCTGCGGCAGTTCATCACCAGCCATCCATTCAGCCCGGCACTGTTTCCGAAAGACGAAAAGTAAGCCCCAATGACCGAACAAGAGCAAAAACAGCTTGGCAAGACTCTTTGGAACATAGCCGACCAGCTGCGCGGGGCGATGAACGCCGACGACTTTCGCGACTACATGTTGTCGTTCTTGTTCCTGCGGTACCTCTCGGACAACTACGAGCTGGCCGCGAAGAAGGAGCTAGGGTCGGACTATCCAGCGCAGACGGACGTGGCGGCGACGACGCCGCTGCAGGTGTGGTACGAAGGAAACCCGGAGGACGTGATCGAGTTTGAGAAGCAGATGCGCCGGAAGGTGCACTACGTCATCAAGCCCGATTACCTGTGGGGCAATATCGTCCAGCTGGCCAAGACGCAGAACGATGATCTGCTGAACAAGCTTCAGAAGGGCTTCAAGTACATCGAGGAAGAATCGTTCCAAAGCAACTTTGCGGGGCTGTTTTCGGAGATCAACCTCGCTTCCGATAAGTTGGGCCGGAAGTACCCCGAACGCAATGCCAAGCTCTGCTCCATCATTACGAGGATTGCCGAGGGTCTTGACGAGTTCTCCACCGACAGTGACACGCTGGGTGACGCGTACGAATACCTGATCGGGCAGTTCGCAGCCGGGTCGGGGAAGAAGGCGGGCGAGTTTTACACGCCGCAGCAGATTTCGAGCATTTTGTCCGGCATCGTCACACTCGACAGCCAGGAGCCCAACAGCGGTAAGCGCGATTGCCTGGAGAGCGTCTTCGACTTCGCCTGCGGCTCGGGCTCGCTGCTCTTAAACGTTCGCCATCGCATGGGGTCGCACGGAATTGGCAAGATCTTCGGGATGGAGAAGAACATCACCACCTACAACCTGGCGCGGATGAATATGCTGCTGCACGGCTTGAAGGACACGGAGTTCGAGATCTATCACGGCGACACGCTCACCAACGACTGGGACATGTTGCGCGAGATGAATCCGGCAAAAAAGCCACAGTTTGACGTGGTAGTGGCTAACCCGCCTTTCAGCTATCGCTGGGAGCCGGGCGAGGCGATGAGCGAGGACATGCGATTCAAGAACCACGGCGTGGCGCCGAAGAGCGCGGCCGACTTCGCATTCCTGCTGCACGGGCTGCACTTTCTTAAGGACGACGGCGTGATGGCGATCATCCTGCCGCACGGCGTGCTTTTCCGCGGCGGCGCGGAGGAACGCATTCGGCGCAAGCTGCTGGAGGACGGGCACATCGATACGGTGATCGGGCTACCAGCGAACCTGTTTTATTCGACGGGAATTCCCGTTTGCATCCTCGTTCTGAAAAAGTGCAAGAAGCCGGACGACGTGCTGTTTATCAATGCCGTCGATCACTTCGTGAAGGGAAAGCGGCAGAACCAGCTTGCGGATGAGCACATCGAGCGTATCGTCGAGACGTACAAGGAGCGAAAGGAATACGAGCGGTATTCGCGGCGCGTGGCGATAGAGGAGATCGAGCGGAACGACTTCAACTTAAACATCTCACGCTACGTCAGCACGGCTGAAGCGGAGGCGGAGGTCAATCTGACGGATAATCATGCCAAGCTAGTCAATATCGAGAACGACATCCGTACTGCGACGGCGAAGCACAATGTGTTCCTGAAAGAGCTTGGTCTGCCGCCCTTGCCGTTGGTTGAATCTGATTCAGAAAAGAGCTGAAGGCTGCTTATGAATAACCGTCATGCCGTGGCCGTCTGGCGGACTGTCGGACCAGCGCCCATATGTGGGAGAAGAGTTCATGAAGGTGAAAGCGCTGGCTCTGGCAGCGTGCCAAAAGGAGTTTGCCATTGGCATTGGGCAGGCTTGCAGCGCGCGGCGAAGGACGCACGTTGGGGCCGTGCCGCCGACGCAGACAGTTGTTTAGTGTCAGGTCCGCCTTGCTAGCGTTCGTGTTCCGAACCCAGATTGAGTGTGCCCATACTGTGCCGGGAAGTGGCTGGAATGCGGGTTGGCGAGCGCCGCAAGTGACTGATAGTTAAGGCTATTGACAATGCTTCTACGGACTGAAAATCCGCGTGTCGGTGGTTCGATTCCGCCCCTGGCCACCAATATCAACGAGATAGACGACCAATTCTTGGCTATCTCTTTGATTTTCCTTCGCCCTGATTGAGCCGCCAGGAATCCTGCACGGAAATGCGGATGAGATCGTCGCGGCGGAAATCCTCAATTTCGTCATCAATGGAATGTGAATATTCCGATGCTCTATGACGTGAATTGGGGCGACGTCATCGCGTTTCCTCGATTCGGTAGATGGCCATTTCAGCATTGTCGAGTTCCTCGTAAGCATCGTGGAACATCTCTCAATGGCCTCGGTGAATAGCACGATCTCATTGTAGGTACCGAGAGGACGGTGATTAATATGTTCCGGAGCGTGATTAAATTTCTGCTTTTTACTGTTTGTTTTCCTGTCAGTAGTGAGGCAGTGGAGATCTATGCGCAATTTCCCAAGGACATTCACTCAGATGAAAGATATGTGATCTATTCGCACGGCCGTATCGTGGAGGGCAATGATCCCAAACCCACCTCTGCAGAATACGGTGTTTACGACTTCCCTCGGATCAAGAGTGCGCTATTCGAAGGCGGCGGCTTCAATCTAATTGCCGTTCAGAGGCCGAAGAACGATGATCGCGATGCGGGTTTTACAGCAGAATTTAATAATCAAGTAAACCAATTGGAGTCATACGTTCGAAAGTTGCTAGATGCCGGAGTAAAGCCGAGTCGGATTACGCTTGTTGGTTTCTCTCGAGGTGGTCAACTCACGGCTTATGCGTCTAGTCGCCTTGCGGCGATGGGAATAAATACAGCGATACTGGCAATATGCTCCGACGGAGATTTCGCGAGCGATCCCCCTTTGGCGCTCGGTGGTAACTTCCTCTCAATTTACGAGATGTCTGATGTGGTTGGGTCTTGCGCCAAGCTTGCGAAGCGCAGTCACCTAACGTCCTTCAAAGAAGTGTCGATATCGACTGGCAAAAAGCACGGAGCTTTCTTTCAGCCGTTGCCAGAATGGATACAACCTCTAAAAGCATGGATAGCGAATACCAACCGGTAAAGCCGGTAGCGGCTCGTGCCTCCGAGCTTCATAGCGGCTGACAGCGTTCCTGCTGTTCTGCACACTCAGACTCAGTCAACACTGAAAAATCGTCCGCAGTGCTCACTTCGAGGGTTTCAGCACGATCCCACCCCCCCGGAAAGGCGATAGGCGATCCAATATCCCTTTCGCTGGTCTATGGACGGTTTGCCTTCCCAAACGCGCACTTAGCGCTCTTTGAAAAGCGCTGATTACGTTATTGATACACAATAATCCGCGGTTTTACCGCAGACGCTGAAACAATGCGGCACAACGCCCTTCACCTTACGATTGTCTGATCTCCGCGTCCGTGGACCGCTTCCATCTTCCAAGTTGGCTATTCGTTCATTGGATGGGGCGGATCCGCCGCGAGGCTCAGATACTCCAAGCGCCACTCCGTGACCTGCTCGCGCTGCTGCACGGTAAGTACGGCGTCGGAAACTGGATCGCAGTAGCACAGATCGATGTACTGTCGTAGACAGCCCGTTCGCTCGAACGCGCGGGTAAAAGTTGTTTCCAGGGCCTCGGCCGCCGCGGACGCAGCGGCATAGGCTTTTGGCTCGTCCGGCGTGCCTGCGTATAGCACCGTTATCCCGAGTCGATAGACATCTTCGGGGCCCTCGCGCTCGCTGAGGTCACCGTCGTCCAGGTCAAACAGCAGACAGCGAATCCACTCGCCCCCTTCATCCAATATGGCTTCGATGTGGTCTGCTAGGGCACGACGATCAACCTTCGTACGTAATCGGGTCTCGAAAGCTTCCGGGAAGGCGGCGCGCCGATAGCGAGCCGCAAGCCAACGTTGGAGGATGAGGCGGTCCCGCGATGCAACCCAAACATCCTGTCGTGGCACATATTCGAATAGTATCGCTTTCGGCACTATGCGCTTTTGCGATGCCAACAGC
>JAQGOE010000014.1 GCA_028293725.1 Gammaproteobacteria bacterium
GAGGTGCCGCGCCCGCTAAGGGTCTGGCTGAGGGTCTGCCGGTATTCTTCCTGGGTAGCTCGCGTGGGACCATGTCCAGCGGCTGGGCCATGACCATCAACTTTGACAAGGACTGCAGCTATGACCTGCCCACCATCAGTTGCAAGCCGCCGGTACGCGACCACACCATCAAGGGCGCAATTCTGATCGCGGATTTCTCCAGCGGCGTCGGCTACCTTGAAAGCCAGACCACGCCCAAGGACGACGGTCGGGGTCCGGGGCGCGATCGCGGCTTGTTCATCGGTGGCATCGAGGTCGAGAACAACATCGTATTCTTTCCCAGCTCGGCCATCCTGGCCGGCATCCACACCTGGCCCAGCGCGTTTTTTGCGCGTGGCCTGTGGTGCTACGCTGATGGCTTGGAAGGAGAGATGGACTCCTACAGCCGCATCAACGGCCTCAGGGATTTTGTGGTGGTGCGCGGCCCGCATGCATTCGAGACCTGGCCACCCGAGGAAAAGGCGCGTGTCGAAGAGCGAATAATCGCCTACGCCCGCGCGGTCGTGCTCGATCAAAAAAGCATTCCGGGCCGGCGCACGTGGACCAACATGAAGGAGTTGGTGGCGACGAGCGGCGACGTTTGGGAGCCTTCCACCCATCCAACCGTTGTCTCAAAGCCGTGAAGGGGGCTCGCGCGCCGAAGGTCGCCTTTGCGTCGCCCGACCTCTGGAGCGATACCTGGTGACACAAGCGATTCTGCCGCGCGTCATCAGCGCAATAGGTGCAAACGATTTCGCCGCGGTCACCGCGGGTGTGTTGTGCGAATTCCTGGGGTTCGAGGCGACGGCGGTGTTCTTTCATCGCAGCACCGGTGTACCGGCGGTGGTGTTCGACAATTTCGCCACCGTGGAGGCGCGCCTCGGCATCGAGAATTACATCCACTTCACGCACAAGATCAATCCGATGCTGGCCCGAGCGGGCCGCGCCGGTGTTTGTCGTGCGCGCGATTTCGCATTGGATCCCGGGGATAGTTGCAACGATGGTGTTGCGTCATACGTGGAGCTGACCTCACGAGAGGAGTTAGGCTTCCGGACTGTTGGCTGGCCGCAGCAGCAGGAGGAGATTTGTCTCTACTGCGAAGCTTGCACCGGGCTCGTTGAGCTCGGCTTCTATCGCCAGCGCGGCCGGAGCACAGCACCCGCCAACAAGATTCGCGCCCTAAAGGCGTTGTCCGAGCCCATTGCGGCTGCGTTCGATCGACATGAAGCATTGGTTGCGTATGACAGGCGGATGGTGCGCGAAGTGCGGAGCGAGGCTGACACTCTCTCGCCGCGCGAACGCGAGATATGCGACCTGCTGCTGCTGGGCTGCTCATCGGCGGCGATAGCCTTGCGCTTAGCTCTCAGCCGCCACACGGTGAAGGATCACCGCAAGCGCATTTTCCACAAGCTGCGGGTGGGGTCGCTGGCGGAGTTGTTCGCGCTACGCTCGCGAAGCCACTGAGACGAGCTTTCCTCGAGCCCCGCTGCCTGCAGGGCCTCGCTGCCTGCAAGGCCCCCCTCCCTGGAGGGATGGTCAGGACGCCGTGAGTCGGAGAGTATCGAGGTTTCCGCAACCGTGTGGCCTGGGGTTTCATGCGCTATTCCCGTATGCCGATCGAGGTGGAGTCTCCGGAAGAGTACGGATACTCGAACATCCGTTACAACTTGTCCGAGAGTTCGATCAGGGACCGGTCGGTGTCGGATCTCGGGCTCACCGTTCCGAACCTCACCCTGCTTTACGGCGAGCACCGGGGCAGTCAGCGTCTGAGAGAGCTGATCGTCGCAGACCAACCGGAGTTGAATGCCGGGGACGTGCTGATCACCGGTGGGGCAGCGACAGCGCTGTTCATCGTTTCGACGTCACTGCTCGGTGCGTCCGACCATCTCGTCGTCGTCCGACCGAACTACGCCACGAACCTCGAGACGCCTCGCGCGATCGGTTGCTCGATAAGCTTCATCGACCTGCAGTTCGAGGCGGACTTCCGGCTCGACTTCGAGAAGCTCGCCGCGGAGATCACCCCGCGGACGCGGCTGGTGAGCGTGACCTGTCCCCATAATCCGTCGGGTGTCATGTTTACGGCGGAGGAATTGCGTCGTCTGGTTGCGCTCACCGAGGCAAACGGATGTTATCTCCTGGTCGATGAGACTTACCGCGACCTCTCCTACGATGGTCCGCTGCCGTTGGCCGCGGCCCTCGGCCGGCACGTCATCAGCGTCTCCTCGCTCTCCAAGGCGTATGGCATTCCAGGCATTCGCATCGGCTGGCTGATCTGCCGCGATCCGAAGTTGCAGGAGACGTTTCTTGCCGCGAAAGAGCAGATCAGCATCTGCGGCAGCGTGATTGACGAATGGATCGCCGAGCAAGTGCTCACCAGCCGTGACAGCATCCTCGAGCCGACGCTGGTCGAGATGCGCAAGCGTTGGCAACTCGTCGCCGAATGGATCGAGCAGGAGCCGCTGCTCGAATGCGCGCGGCCGCAGGGAGGCGTCGTTTGTTTCCCTCGCATGCGAGCGGACCCGCCCGGCGGGACCACGGCCTTTTATCGGCGGCTGCTGGATACCCACGGAACCTATGTGGGTCCGGGTCACTGGTTCGAGATGTCAGATTCCTTTTTTCGCCTGGGTTATGGCTGGCCGACTCGGGAGGAGCTCGAGGCGGGACTTGCGGCAATTTCACGGGCACTACGGGGTTGACCATGACGAGCGAACTCTTCCCAAGGATCCTCGAGGCCTCTGCGGCGATCTATCCGCAGGTGGCCGTGACTCCGCTGGAGCCGAGCGGCCCGCTCTCGGCCGAGTTGGGCTGCCAGGTGTTGCTAAAGTATGAGCATATGCAGCCCACCGGCTCCTTCAAGATCCGGGGCGCTACCAACAAGGTGCGGCTTCTGGACGCCCAGTCGCGCCGCGCTGGCGTGTTGACAGCCTCGACCGGTAACCATGGCGTTGCCGTCGCGCGCGCCGGGGGATTGGCGGGGGTTCCTGTCAAAGTTTATGTTAGTAACGTGACCGTGCCCGCGAAGCTCGCGGGTATCCGCACGCGCGGGGCCGAGCTCGTTATCGTGGACGGTCCACCTCTTGAGGCCGAGCTCGCGGCGCGTCGCAAAGCCGCAGCAGATGGGTTGGTCTACATCTCTCCCTACAATGATCTCGACGTCATTGCCGGACAGGGCACCCTGGGGGTGGAGCTTTTGAAACAGGAGCCCGGACTCGACGCGGTGTTCATTGCTGTCGGCGCGGGAGGTTTGATCGGAGGTACGGGCAGCGCTATCAAGGCGCTGAATCCGCGTGTACAGGTTGTCGGTGTCTGGCCGGAAGCCTCACAGTGCATGTTGCGCGCGTTGGAAGCGGGGCGAATCATTCCCGTCGAGGAGCACGAGACGCTTTCGGATGGCACCCTGGGCGCCATTGAGTCGAATTCAGCAACCTTTCCCATCTGCCAGGCAGTGATCGACGTGAGAGTGGTGGTTAGCGAAACCGAAATAGCCGCCGCCATGCTGCAGCTCGCCGAGACGCAGGACCTGATGGTGGAGGGCGCCGCCGGCGTTGCGCTGGCCGGCTTGGTCAAATGCGCGCAAGCCTACCGTGGGCGCAAAGTGGCCGTGGTACTCTGCGGCCGAAACATCGGGCCGCAGGCGTTTATAACTGCAATCGGGGGACGTGTTGAGGATCGTAGAACTCCCTGAGATCCTGGCGGCCCTGGATGAAGATGCGGCACTCGCCGCAGTCGAATCCGGCTTTCGGCGCCTGCACACCTTCGAGGCGCAAGTGGCTGCCGTGGGCCATCTCACCTTTCCCGACGCGCCCGGCGACTGCCACATCAAGTCAGCTTATATGGCGGGCGATGAGGTCTTTGTCATCAAGGTCGCGACCGGCTTCTATCGCAACCCCACCCTCGGCCTACCGTCCAGTAATGGCTTCATGGCCGTGCTGAGCGCAAAGACCGGCGAACTCCTGGGGATGTTGCGCGATCAGGGGCAGCTCACGGATCGGCGCACGGCCATGGCCGGCGCAATCGCCGCGCGCGCCATCCACAGACCCGGCTCAAACACACTCGGCATTGTCGGCGCAGGCACCCAGGCACGTCTGCAGGCGCGGCTGATCTCGCGTCATCTGAAATTGCAGACCGTGCTGGTCTGGGCACGTAATCCGGACGCTGCAGCGGGGCTCGCCGCGGAGGTAGGCGGCACGTCCGTAAGCCTGCCCGAGCTTTGCGCCCGGGCAGACCTGATCGTGACGACGACACCCTCCACCGAGCCGTTACTGACATCTGACATGCTCACGGCGGGTAAGCGGATTGTTGCGGTAGGAGCCGATGCTCCCGGAAAGCGGGAGTTGGATCCCGCGATTCTGGCGCGCGGCCGTGTCGTCGTAGACTCTTGCGCCCAGTGCACCGATCATGGGGAAACCGGCTGGGCGGTACGGGCGGGCTTGCTCGAGCCCGCCTCGCTGATCGAGTTGGGTGCGCTTCTTACGGCGCCGATCGACTTTGCCGCCGACGAAACCGTCGTCGCGGACCTGACCGGCGTCGCGGTGCAGGATGTTGAAATAGCCAAAAGCGTCTGGTCGCGGCTCAGTCCGGCGCCGTAATCACCAGCGGCGCACAGCGGCGGCCCGACCATGGAGTTGTCGCGCCCGCTATGGTACTTTTAGGTGTGAAAATACCATTGGTATTTTGAGACTACTCACATGAAGATTCTCGTTCTTCCAGGCGACGGTATCGGGCCGGAAATCACCCGCGCCACCCTCGACGTGCTCCGCGCGGCCGACGCCGCTTTATCCCTCGGTCTGGAGTTTGAAACCCGGGAGATCGGACTGGCCGCCCTGGCCACCCACGGAACGACTTTACCGCCCGAGGTGTTGACTCGCATCCCACAAATCGACGGCGTAATCCTCGGTCCGGTCTCGCACTACGAATACCCACCTCGCGAGCAAGGCGGAATCAATCCTTCCGCCGAATTACGCGTCAAGTTCGAGCTCTACGCAAACATCCGCCCGTGCCGCTCGCGCCAGGCCTTCAGCATTCTGCGCAAACCCATGGACCTGGTGATCGTGCGCGAGAATACGGAAGGCTTCTATTCCGATCGCAACATGTACGCCGGCAGCGGCGAGTTCATGCCGGATGCGGACTCGGCTTTCTCGATCCGTAAGATCACCGCGCGGGCCTCTGCCAGGATCGCGCGCGCTGCTTTCCTGCTTGCCCGTGGGAGGCGGCGCAAGGTGACCGCCGTCCACAAAGCCAATGTCGTCAAGCTTTCCGACGGCCTGTTCCTGCGGGAAGTGCGCAAGGTCGCCCAGGAATTTCCGGATGTCGAATTGGAAGAGCTGATCGTAGACGCGACCGCCGCCTTGCTGATCAGGACACCTGAGCGCTTCGACGTCATCGTTACCACCAACATGTTTGGCGACATCCTGTCCGACGAGGCATCGGAGCTGTCGGGAAGCCTCGGACTGGGCGGATCGATCAACGCGGGCGATGCCGGATGTGTAGCCCAAGCGCAGCACGGCTCGGCTCCGGACATCGCCGGCCGGAATATTGCCAACCCGACCTCGTTGATCCTGTCGGCGGCCATGTTGCTCGACTGGCGGGGGCAGCGCTGCGCGGACCCGAAGCTGGCGGCCGCCGCCACGCTCGTGGAGCGCGCGGTGGAGCAGGTGTTGGAAAACCCACGCACCCGCACTCGCGACATTGGCGGTTCCCTCGACACCGATGCTTTTGCCGATGCCGTGATCGGTGTGCTCAGGCAGAAAAAGACTCATCCATGATTATTTCCATCGACCCGACCACGGGCGCCGAGCGCGAGCGCTTTGCCTACCACAGCCGGCGCGAGATCGACGCCGCGCTGTCGGCTGCCTGTACCGCGCAAGCAGTCTGGCGCCAGACGCCGATCCTGGATCGCGTGAATCTCCTGCGCAGCATGGCAAAGGTGCTTCGTGCCGGCCGCGAAACCTATTCCGAGCTGATTACGCTGGAGATGGGAAAGCCGATCGTGGAGGCGGAGGCGGAGATCGACAAGTGCGCCTGGAATTGCGAGTTCTATGCCGAGGCGGCCCCGAGATTTCTCGCCCCGGAGCTCATCGAGACGAATGCGACGGAGAGCGCTGTCGTGTTCGATCCCTTGGGCGTGGTGCTCGCGATCATGCCGTGGAATTATCCGTTTTGGCAGTTCTTTCGCTTCGCGGCGCCGGCATTCATGGCCGGCAACGCGGCTATCCTGAAGCACGCCAACAATGTTCCACGGTGCGCGCTGGCAGTGGAGGAGGTCGTGCGCAAGGCCGCACTCGAGGCCGGCGCCCCCGCGGACCTGTGCCGAACGCTGCTGATTGCGGCGACAGAAGTCGCGGACGTCATCGATGACGATCGGATCGCCGCCGTGACCCTTACCGGCTCCACCGAAGTAGGGCGGATAGTCGCCGCCCGCGCCGGAAGGGCCTTGAAAAAGCAGGTGTTGGAGTTGGGCGGCTCCGATCCTTTCGTCGTCCTGGCCGATGCCGACATCGCGGCGGCGGCAGTGACGGCGGTGAAGGCGCGCTTTACGAATGCCGGACAAAGTTGCATCAACGCCAAGCGCCTCATCGTCGAGGAAAGTGTCGCCGAGGAGTTCGTGGCGGCCTTCGTGGCCGGTGTAGGCAAGCTGAAGGTGGGCAATCCGCTGGATCGAACCACGGATATGGGTGCCATGGCCCGCGCGAACCTGCGGCTCGAGTTGCATCGGCAGGTCGAGTCAACCATCGCGGCGGGTGCCACGCTGAAGACTGGCGGTCACTACATCGATGGGCCGGGATTTTTCTATGCCCCCACGGTTCTGGACCACGTCACACCCGACATGACGGCCTTCAGAGAGGAAACCTTCGGCCCGGTCGCGGCGATCGTACGCGTAAAGGATGTGGATGAAGCCATCGCCCGCGCCAATCAGACTGCCTTTGGGCTCGGGGCCGCTCTGTGGACCCGGGATGTGGAGCGCGCACGCACTCTCGCCAGGCGCATTGACGCGGGGGCGGTCTTCGTCAACGGACTTGTCGCTTCCGATCCGCGCCTGCCTTTCGGCGGCATCAAGCATTCGGGTTACGGGCGCGAGTTAGGCAGCTACGGCCTCAAAGAGTTCGTCAACATCAAATCACTGTGGATAGGACCGGCAAGGTAGGCTCAACATGTCAAACCCTAAAACTGCGGCGATTCTAGATCCTGGCCTTCTGCCAGCAAAAGACCGTGGAGGCGGCATCCGCACGATTCCCCTCGTGACCGCGCGCATAGGGTCGACCAGTTTGCTGAACGGAGTCACGACGCTCGATCCAGGCGCAGCGGTGCCACTGCACTTTCATAACTGCGAGGAGAGCGTACTGGTGCTGTCGGGCCGCGCCCGTGTCCATATCGATGGTGTGGAAACCGACGTCAAGCCCGGAATCGCAACCTGGATCCCGACCGGCGTGCCTCATTTCTTTCGCAATACGTCCTCGACCGAGCCCATGTCGATGTTCTGGACTTACGCCTCGATCGATGCCAACCGCACGATCGTCGCCACCGGCGTCACGACCCGGATCGATGCGGAGCATCGTGAAACTGCATAACCCCACGCCGAGCGGCTGGCTGCTGCTGTTGCTGCTGCTGGCCCTGACGCGAACAGTCCACGCTGCCCAACATCACGACAAGGACGATGCCACGTCCGGCTATGCAGCGACCCCTGCCGTCGTCTATCCGGGGGCGGTGCGAAGCTTGCGCGACGTCACTTTCGCCGAGCCGTTGGGATTTCGGCCGCTGACGCTGGATCTCTACCTCCCGCCCGAAGGAGGGCCCAGAAAACCGGTCGTGATATTCATTCACGGAGGTGCCTGGCGCAGTCGGACCGCTCGTGACGGAGGCGCGTTCCGCGACTTTCCAGCGGTGCTGGCGTCCGTGGCGGCACGCAACTATGTCGTGGCGAGCGTGAACTACCGCTTTTCCGGCGAGGCGCGCTTTCCAGCGGCCGTGCAGGATGTGGCGCTGGCGATCCGCTGGCTGCGCATGCACTCCGCTCGCTACGGCATCGATGCCAACAAGTTCGTTGCCTGGGGGTCCTCGGCGGGTGGCCAGATTGCCGCCCTGTTGGGGACTGCCTGCGGGACGCCCGCTTTCGAGCCGGCGGCGCCCTCGGGTGCCGATGGCCCGCTGCCCTCTGTCTGCGTCCAGGGTGTGATCGACTGGTACGGCTTGATCGACCTGGAATCGGACGGTACGGACCTGGGCAAGTCCGATGTACCCGACTATGTGAAGGCGTATCTGGGTTGCGAGTTGTCCCAATGCGCGGCAGGGTGGGCGCGCTCGGCCAGTCCATTCCCCTACATCGATGCGAAGGATCCCCCGTTCCTGATCCAACATGGAGCCGCGGACGTCACCGTCTCGCCGAGCCAGTCGAAGCGCTTGTACGCAGCACTGCGTGCCGCGGGAGTGCCGGCGGAGCTCGTGATCTATCCGGGCGTCGCACACGGCTTTGCGAAAGTCCCCGGGGGCGGCCCGGACGATGCCATCAATAAACAGGCGTTGGACAAGGTGTTTGAATATCTCGGTCGGTACTTCCCACCCGGGAAGTGAGCCGGCCGCCACCATCAGGGGGCGCTGCGTCGCAGAATGTAGGGAAGAATGCCGCCCTCCATCAGGAGGTCGACTTCGAGCGCGGTTTCGATCGCAGCCGTCGCCATAAAGTCGATGCTCGTCGCGTCAGCGTCGCCGGCGCGGTAGACACTAACCGCCACACGCGCGCCCGGAGACAGGACCGCCGGATCGGCTCTTATCTCGAGGGTATCTCGAGCGGTGAGCGCCAGTTTCGCGGGCGTGAACTGCGCGGGCAGCTGCAGTGGAATGATGCCCATGCCGATCAGGTTCGAGCGGTGGATTCTCTCGAAGCTCAGAGCGAGCACCGCACGTACGCCGAGCAGCCACAGGCCCTTGGCTGCCCAGTCGCGTGAGGAGCCGGTTCCGTAACGCTCTCCAGCGACCACGACCAGCGAGGTCCCCTCGGATTCATAGAGTTCGGCGGCAAGCCACAACGGCAGCCGCGAGCCGCTGCTCGCATGAATCGTGCTGCCCGCCGGGAGGTCTGGATCCAACAGGTTGCGTACCGACCTGTTGGTATAGAGACCCCGAAGCATGACTTCCCAATTTCCGCGCCGGGCGGCGAAGACGTTGAGGTCCTTGGGATCCTCACCGCGGGTCACCAGGTATTGCGCGGCCGGGCTCCTCGCCGGTATGTGGCCCGCAGGGGAAATATGGTCGGTGGTAATGTCATCACCCAGAACGAGCAGCGGGTGTGCCGAGTAAGAGCCCAGTCGTGAGTTGCTCTTACGCGAGGCGAAAGGGGGCCGCCTGATATAGGTTGAAGTCTCGCTCCACGGGAACAGGGGTGTGGACGGGGCGTCGATCTCTTGCCAGATCTCGTTCTCCTGCGCCCGCTGATAGGCCACTTGGATGTCCACCGCCTGCAACGAGGCTGCGAGCACGGCATCGATTTCCGCGCCCGTAGGCCAAAGATCGCGAAGGTGGATCGCCCGCCCATCGGTGGCGTGCGCAATAGGACTATTCAGAATGTCGAGGCCAACGTGACCCGCTAATGCGTAGGCGACTACCAGCGGGGGAGAGGCGAGGAAACTTGCCTCGATCTGCGGATGCACGCGCCCTGGAAAATTGCGATTGCCCGAAAGCACCGCGACGGGAAGGATGCCGTCGCGCTCGATTGCATCCACCATCCCGGGCACGAGCGCACCGGAGTTGCCGATGCACGTCGTGCAGCCGAACCCAACAATGCCAAATCCCAGGGCCTCGAGGTCCTCGAGCAGACCTGAGCGCCGCAAATAAGACTCCGCGGCCGGCGATCCCGGCGCGAGTGAGGTTTTCACCCACGGCGGCGGCGCCAGACCAAACTGGCGGGCCTTTCTCGCGAGCAGTCCAGCGGCAACCACGAGCCGCGGGTCGGACGTGTTGGTGCAACTGGTGATCGCTGCGATGGCGACCGCGCCATTGGGCGGCCCCCCGACGGCCAGCGGGGGGCGCCGGCCCGGCCTCGAAGCCCCGGCCAGCCAGGCGACGGTGCGACCGGGTGTGAGGCGATCCTGTGGGCGATGCGGGCCTGCGATGGAGGTTTCGACCTCGTTGAGATCGATGTCGATGACTTCGGTGTAACGGGGTACCGCCTGCGGATTGAACCACAAGTGTTGGTGCTTGCAATAGGCTTCGACGAGTGCGATGTGAGATTCGGATCGGCCGGTGGCGCGCAGATACTCCAGGGTGCGCTGATCGACGGGAAAGAATCCGCATGAAGCGCCGTATTCGGGTGCCATGTTGGCAACGACCGCGCGCTCGCCGCACGACAGGGTCGACACGCCGGGTCCGAAAAATTCCACGAATTTTCCGGACAATCGCAGTGTGCGCAGTCGCTCCGTCACCGTCAGCGCGAGATCGGTAGCGAGCGTGCCGTCGGATAGGGAACCGGTCATCCGGACGCCAACGACTTCTGGCACTTTCAACATCACCGGCATACCGAACATCACACTCTCGGCCTCGACCCCGCCGACACCCCAGGCCAAAACCCCGATGCCGTTGATCATGGGTGTATGGCTGTCCGTACCGATCAAGGTATCCGGGTAAACCCAATTACCCTCAGCGGCGGGCTGGGCGGTGACCACCGTGGCGAGCAGCTCGAGATTCATCGTATGCATGATTCCCGTGCCTGGCGGATGAACGCGCACGCCGTGCAGCGCGCGTGTCGCCCACTTCAACAGGCGGTAGCGCTCCTCGTTGCGCTGAATCTCCTGCGCCATGTTGCGTTGGAGCGCGTTCGGGGTGCCGAAGTAATCGACCGCGATCGAGTGATCGACCGAGACGTCGATGGGCAATTGCGGATTCAGCCGCGCGGGGTCGTGCCCGGCCTCGGACAACTCGGAGCGCATTGCCGCGATATCCACCAGCGCGGGCACGCAGGTCGTGTCGTGCATGAGCAGGCGACCGGGATAGAACGGGATCTCGGCGCTGCTGGTGCCATAGTCCAGCCACGCCAGGATCGGGCGGGCGGTTGCCAGGTCACCTGGGTCGTGGCGCAGAGCATTCTCGAGGAGAATCCGCAGCACCCACGGCAGGCGATGCAAGTTCTCGCCGGCAAATCCGACCAGGTCGGCAAGCCTGCGCTGCTCGCCCGCAATGACTGTATTCAATTCACACCGGCAATGGTTTCGGCGGGCGCTCTCGCCGCGAAGCGCCCGAACTGGGTTAGTAGAAACGCGACTAACAGCAGCCCGCTCAAGAAAAGCAGGCCGCTCAATGGATCGCCCGAGGATCCCTTCGCAAGCCCCACCAGGTAGGGACCAGCAAAACCGCCGAGATTGCCAATCGAGTTGATGGATGCGATCGACACGGCGGCGGTGGAGCGGCTCAAGAACAGTCCCGGCAGCGCCCAGAAGGGCGCCTTGAAGGCATACAGGCCGGCGAGGACGGTTGAGATCAGCATCAGCGAGACGGTCGGGTTGCGTGTCAGCCCGGTTGCCGCGAGCGCCACCGCGCTCACCAGCAGCGGTAACGCGGAATGCAGTTGTCGCTCCCCGGTGCGATCGGAGTGAGCGGACCAGGCGATCATGGTGAAGGTCGCGATAGCGTAGGGCGCCATCGCGAGCAGTCCGATCTGGAAGTTGGTGACGTGCCCGGACAGGCTCGCAATGATCTGCGGCATCCAATACCCGACACCGAGGCTGCCGGCCTGGTAGATGAAATAGATGAGCGCGAGGAGCAGCACCTTCGGAGCCGCGATTGCCTGCCAGGTGGTGAGGGTCCTGACATGGGCTCGCTCCAGGCGATCCTTGGCGAGCTCCGCGCCGAGCCATTGCTTCTCGTCCGGCGTGAGCCAGCGGGCGTCGTCGGGCTTGTCGATGAGAAAGAGATAACACGCGATGCCGCCGAGCAGGGCCGGTACGCCTTCCAACAACAGCATCCAGCGCCAGCCGCTCAAGCCGAGCCCGGTGGCATGATCCATGATCCAGGTGCTCAGCGGCGCCCCGAGAAGGTAGGACACCGGAATCGCGGCCGTGAACAGGGCCACCGACATCGCCTGGTCCTTGGCACGGAACCAATAGGTGAGATAGATGATGATGCCGGGGAAGAAGCCGGCTTCGGCGGCACCGAGCAGGAATCGCAACACATACAACTGCAACGCCGAGTGCACGAACGCACTCAGTGCGGCGACGAGGCCCCATACGATCAGGATGCGGGCGATCCAGATTCGGGCGCCGAAACGCGCCAAGGCGAGGTTGCTCGGCACCTCGAACAGAAAGTAGCCGATAAAAAACACCCCGGCCGCGAATCCGAAAGCGCTGCTGGAGAGTCCCAGCTCCTGGTTCATCTGCAGCGCCGCGTAGCCGATGTTGGCCCGATCTATGTAAGAGACGACGTAGAGTGCGAAGACGAAAGGAATGATGCGCCAGAGCACTTTTCGCGTGGTTCGCTGCTCGAGCGCAGTGGGAGTACCTTCGTCGTTCTTGTGCATTTTGTGATTATAAACGACAATCCCGGGGCGCGCCAACCCACGGCGGCCGCGCCCACCCGCTGCCGAACGTTAGTTTTTCGTACGGGTGCGGCCGGGAGTGGTGCTCTGATCGACGCTTGGAGATTTCAGCGAATTCGCGCCTTCGATGTGGCGGCGTAAGTACGCTGACGCCTCCGTCACCTTGCCTGCTTCGAGGAGGTCGAGAATCTCGAGGTGCTCGTGGCACTGCCGGGTGAGTCGGGAGCGGTCCAACGTCACGCGGTATTCGATGAGACGGCGCAGGCGGTTTACCCGCTTGATTGCGTCGAGAAAAAACTCGTTGCCGCCGCAGGTCACAATGGTCTCGTGCAGCTCGGAGTTGATCTTGAACAACTGCGCGCGCGAGAGGCGCAGCAAGCCGCCTTGCAGGAGCGCCTCCTGTTGCTCGCGTGCCTGGCGGAAAGCGTCGCGGTCGACCCGGAAAGTCGGCTCGAGCACTGCCGCGGATTCGATGGTGGCGCGGAATCTATAGCCGGCCTCGTAGCTGTGGCGCGAGGTCAAAGTCTGCCGGAACTCCCAGCCGTGGCCGGGCAGCCGCTCGATCCAACCTTCCTGCGCGATCCGGCTCAGGATTTTCACCAGGCGGCTGCGCGGCAGCTTATAGCGCCGCATGAGCTCGTTCTCGGTCACCTGTTGGGGGAGCTTGCCGGCGAGGCGGTCCTCGGCGAGCTCGAAGTACGACTCGTCCTCGTCGCCTTCCTCGTTCACCAGAAGCTTCAGGGCGCTGAGGTCTTTCGCATCGGTGGCCAGAAAATAACCACGGTGCGCCTCGAAGCGCACCACGCCTATGTTTTCCAGGAATTTGAAGGCCGAATTCACCGGCGCGCGCGACACCCGGAATGCATCCGCCAGCGCCTGGCTGGGGAGGTGTTGGCCACGCGAGAGATTGTTGGAGCGGATGTGATCCAGGATCTGCGAGGCTAGCTGTGCGGTGAGGCTGCTTTTACCCATGCGGCCCATGATAAGTGATTGTGTTGCGCGGGCAATTGCAGTACGTTATCACAAAATGCAAAACCAGTGGGTCACGAGACGTGGGCTTTTGCAGGGCGCGGTCAGCGGCGCCGGGCTCGCGTTGTTCGGGAAGGCCGTTCGACAGCCGGGTTTTGCCGCTTCCAGTCCTGCGAAGGGTGCCATAGACATGTCCGAGCCGTCCGCTTACTTCGCCTATGTCGGCTCCCGCACGACTCGGGAGCGCAACGCGCGCGGCGATGGCATCAATGTCTATCGAGCCACGAACCAGACCGGACGGTGGGCCCACATCCAACTCATCACCGGCCTGGCCAATCCGTCCTACCTGGCTTTCGACCGTAGCCGACGCTTCCTCTATGCGGTGCATGGCGACCTCACCGACATCAGCGCATTCAGGATCGATCCGGGTACCGGCAAGCTCACCCACCTCAACAGCGTCAGCACGTTCGGCAAGAATCCGGTGCACCTTACGGTCGATCCCACCAACCGTTATGTCATCGTTGCCAACCATCTTTCGTCCACGCTCGTGGTGCTGGCGCGCAAGCCGGACGGCTCGCTCGGCGGACTGGTGGATGAAGTCACCCTGACCGGTCGGATCGGGCCGCACCGGGTGGAGCAGCCGTTTTCCAAGCCGCACCAGGTCGTGTACGACCGCTCGGAGCGCTTCCTGATCGTACCCGACAAGGGTGTCGATCAGGTATTCACGTTCGCACTCGACTCAGCCAGCGGAAAGCTGACACAGGTCGCCGCCGGAACCCCTCGGGCGCGCGACGGATCGGGTCCGCGGCACGTAGCGTTTCATCCCACGAACGCCTTCGCTTACGTCATCGGCGAGCTGGATTCGACCGTGACGGCCCACCGGTTCGACCAAGCGACGGGAAGACTGACCCCATTCCAACTCGTGACGACTCTGCCGGATACGTTCGTGGGAGACAGCCGCGCTTCCGAGATCGCGCTCTCGCACGATGGGAGCCGTCTGTACGCGTCCAATCGAGGGCACGACAGTGTGGCTACCTTCGCGGTCGATCGTTCCACCGGCCGCCTGACACCCCGTGGTTGGACGGATACCTTGGGTAAGACGCCGCGCTTCTTTGCCCTCGACCCGGCGGGCCGGTTCCTGTTCGTCGCGGACGAGGACAGCGACCGGATCGTCCCATTCAGGGCGGACAATCCCGACGGCGAGTTGGTGCCCAGCGGCGATCCGGTCGGCACCGGTAGCCCGGTTTGCATCGTGTTCGCACCTAGTTAGAAGGAAATACATGAACCTGCGTACAGCGGATCTAGTTGACGAGCATGAGAGCAGCCTGCGCTGCTGCGAAGTGCAGTTTCGCCAGTTCGGCGGCGTAGCCCGCTTCGCCGGCCCGGTGCGAACGATCAAATGTTTCGAGGACAACACACTAATAAAACAGGCCTTGTCCGAACCGGGCCAGGGTGGGGTGTTGGTCGTCGACGGTGGCGGCTCGTTGCGATGCTCGCTCCTGGGCGACTACATCGCCGGCCTGGGTGTGAAGAACGGCTGGGCCGGCTTGGTTCTATGGGGCGCGGTACGCGACACAGTGGCCCTCGGCCAACTCGCCCTCGGCGTCAAGGCATTGGGGGCCAATCCCTTGCGCAGCACGAAGACGGGCAGTGGCCACCGGGACGTGGCGGTGGCATTCGGTGGTATCGTTTTCCGGCCCCAAGACTGGCTGTACAGCGATGAGGACGGAATCGTGGTGAGCGATCGGCGCCTGTAGGTCCCGCAACTCCCAAATCGCACCCAACACTGAGGCACTCTCTCGAATGCGCATTTTCAACGCGGCGGTCAGCATCCAGCGATTGCTGCTGTTAGCTCTATTGCTGCCAGCCGCAGCCATCGCTCAGTCCGTCACTCAGCCCGCCACTCCGGCCGCCACCCAGCCCGCCACCCAGCCCGACGCCACGGCCCAGCCCGCCAGCGGTCCCCTGAACCTGTTGATCTCCTATCGCAGCGAGCCCGCAAATCGCCCTGCCTTCCGCACCTACCTCCAGAAGGAAGGCCGCGCCCGGCTGGAAAAGTTCAAACACGACGGTGTGCTCGAGAGTTACCTGGTCCTGTTCAATCCAGTGACCAACTCCGGCACCTGGGATGCGCTGATCATCCTGAAGTTCGCGCGTTATGCCGACACTCGACGCTGGATGGACATCGAGCGCACGGCACCCGGTGGCTTGAGCGCCGCGGGCTTGCGGCTCGCGAAACCCGTCGACTCGTTTTTTGCGGATCTGCGGTGGCAGGGAGCCACCGATGAGGCCGCCACCGAACGCGACAGCATCTACTACGTCATTCCCTACGAGTACTCGAATGCCGGCGAGTACGAGAAGTATGTCGATGCCTATGTCGTCCCCCAGGTGAAGGGGTGGATGCGTGAGGGCGTCCTCAGCAGCTATCGCCTCTACATGAATCGTTTTTCAACCGGCCGGCCGTGGGACTCGCTGTTCATTTACCAGTATCGTGACCTCGCGGCGTTCGGACGTCGCGATGAGATCGTTGCCAAGGTACGCGGCACACTGGTGGGTGATCCAGTCTGGAAGCACTACAGCGACATCAAGCAAACGCTGCGCACAGAAAGCGAAAACACGATCTCTGAAGATCTCGATTCGGGACACGCAGCCGGGCCATGAGAGTCACGCGGGCCATCAGCACCGTCGAAGTGCACACGGGCGGAGAGCCGTTCCGCGTCGTCACCAGCGGTGTTCCGCGTATTCCAGGTAGCACCATTCTGGCGCGCCGGAAATGGGTGGGAGAAAACTGTGATGAAGTGCGGCGAGCGCTCATGTTCGAGCCGCGCGGACACGCTGATATGTATGGAGGTCTGTTGACCGAACCGGTCAGCGAGGGCGCCGACTTCGGCGTCATCTTCATGCATAACGCGGGCTATAGCTCTCACTGTGGTCACGGTGTCATCGCGCTTTCGACCGCGGCCGTGGAGCTCGGCTGGGTGCAACGAACTGTCCCGGAAACGAGAGTAGGGATCGATGCGCCCTGCGGATTCATCGAGGCGTTCGTGGCCTGGGACGGCGAGCACGCGGGCTGCGCCCGGTTCGTCAATGTGCCCTCGTTCCTGTGGAAGCGCGACGTGACGGTGCAAACAGCTTCGTTCGGCCCGGTCACGGGAGATATCGCCTACGGCGGCGCTTTTTACTTCTATGTCGATGGAGCGGCGTACGGGCTGCAGATCCGCGAGTCTGAGGTCGAGCGACTGAAGGATTTCGGCATGGAAGTCAAAAACGCCACCAACGCGGCGTTTTCGATCGTGCATCCGGCGCTCGCTGATATCAGGGACATCTACGGTACGATCATCTCCGGCGTTCCCCGACACCCCGGCTCGTCGCAGGCAAACTGTTGCGTATTCGCCGATCGCGAAGTCGACCGCTCCCCAACCGGCTCCGGTACCGCGGGCCGTGTCGCGCAACTACACGCGCGCGGCGAACTCGCTGCAGGCACGACACTCGTCAACGAGTCGATCGTCGGGTCGATCTTCAAGGGGCGTGTCCTGTCTCGCACCCGCCTCGGAGACTTCGACGCCGTCATTCCCGAAGTCTCGGGAAACGCATTCATTTGTGGGTTCGCCAACTGGATCCTGGACGGGCGCGATCCGCAGACTTACGGGTTCCTGGTGCGGTGACAGGAGCGAGCCCCAGGCGCGGCGCTCACCCCACGCAGAATGTCTGCAAATGAATACTGGTCTCGGTAGTCTCGATTCCCTTGATCTTGCGTACCCGTTCCAACACTTCGGAGAGCTCGGCGATTGATGCGGCGTGAACTTCGGCGAGCAGATCCCACCGCCCGTTGGTATCGTGTAAAGAGGTCACCGCTGGCTCGCCCAGCAACGTCCGTACGACCTCCTTTGTCCGATCTCCTTCGACGGCGATACTCATCCAAGCCGTGATTTCCTGGGGCTGCGCGTCCGGTCGAAGTCGCACCGTGTATCCGACGATGACACCGCTCTGCTCGAGTCGCTTGATGCGATTACCGACGGTCGCGCGCGAGACCGCGAGCTTTTTGGCGAGGTCGGCCACGCTCATGCGGGCGTCGGCTCGTAGTAGAGCCAACAGCGAGTGATCCAGTGCGTCCAAGGGAGAAAGACCTCATCCGGCGGAGCCTGATTATAAGCAACCGCGTTGTGCTTTTCACTTACGAAGTGCAAACTGGGATTCGGTGTAAACTCTGGGCGCTCGTTTCGCAACCAGGGGCTGTCCTGCTGTGTCGAGGCCACTGAAGTTGAAAATCCTGGTCGTCGAGGACGACATCGCCACAGCCCAGTACCTGCTGCAAGGACTGACCGAAGCAGGGCACTCGCCCGAGGTTGCCCACGACGGCAGGCAAGGGCTGTCGCGCGCCTCCGGCACCGAGCCGTGGGACCTGTTGATCGTGGATCGCAAGCTTCCGCACCTGGACGGACTGACAATGGTGCGCACACTGCGCGAGGATGGAATGTCAGCCCCGGTGCTCTTTCTCACCACATTGGGCAGCATCGAGGACCGCGTCGATGGCCTCAACGCCGGCGCCGACGACTACCTGGTCAAGCCTTTTGCGTTGTCTGAGCTGATCGCGCGCGTGGCGGCCCTGGGGCGGCGGCCGCGTCAAACGGCTCCGGCGACTTCATTGCGTGTCGATGACCTCGAGATGGACCTGCTCGCGCGGGAGGTCCGCAGGGGAGGGCAGGTCATTGACTTGCAACCCCGCGAGTTCAGACTGCTCGAGTACCTCATGCAACACGCCGACCAGGTGGTGACCCGGGCGATGTTGCTGGAGAAAGTCTGGGACCTGAATTTCGATCCCCACACCAACGTGGTGGAGACACACGTCAGCCGTCTGCGTTCCAAGGTGGACAAGGGTCACTCGACGCCTCTCATCCATACCATCCGTGGCTCGGGCTATTCTCTGCGTGCACCTTCGTAGCATCTACGGCACCTCCAGCTTCCGGCTCGCCCTGTTGTATGCGGGCGTAACCGGCATCAGCTTCGCACTGCTGTTCGCGGTCATCTTCTGGTCCACCTCGCGTTTCGTGCGCCACCAGATCGACGACAGCGTCACCAACGAATTGAACGAGATCATGTCGGAAGCACCCGGAGACGTAGCCGCCATGCGCGCGATGGTGAGCGGTCTCGCCCGGGAATCGTCAGGATTTGCCTATCTGTTCGAGGATGCCCGCGGGCAGGTGCTCGCCGGCAACGTGCGGGCGCTGCCGCCGCGGGTGGGCGTGTTCGAGTGGGATAGCGGGGCCACCCAGGAGGATCGGCGCCGCGGGCACATCCGGGGAAGAGGAGTGCGACTGGGGGATAACTATCTGTTCGTCGGTTGGAGCACCCACCAACTTCACGAGATGGAGGAGTTCATCGCGACCTCGTTCATCTGGGGCTCGGTCGCGGCGATCGCGGTCGCCTTGGCGGGAGGCGCGATCATGAGTAGTCGGCTGGTGCGAAAAATCGAGATCGTCAGTGCGACCAGCCGCAACATCATTCGAGGCGACCTGACGCAACGCGTGCCGGTCGCGCACGCGGGGGATGAGTTCGACCGACTCTCCCTGAGTGTGAACGCCATGTTGGATCGCATTGAGACACTGATGCGGAACTTGCGGCAAGTCACCACGGATATCGCCCACGACCTGCGCACTCCGCTGACGCGGCTGGGGCAAAGACTGGAATACGCAGCCCGCTCGAATGCGGACGCCGAGGCTCTGCGCCAGGATCTGGCGGTGGCGCGAGGAGAAGTCGACGATATTCTGGCGATGTTCTCCGCCATCCTGCGCATTGCGGAGGTCGAAAGTGGCGCCCGGAAAGCGGCGTTCGCCGGTGTCGATCTGGGTGAGGTCGTCGACACGGTGGTGGAGGTTTATTCCAGCGCGGCCGACGCAAAGGGGCAGCAACTCGAGCACCGCGTCGACCCGGATGTGGGTACCACGGGTGACCGTGACCTGTTGGTCCAACTTTTCGCCAACCTGGTGGAGAACGCCATTCGACATTGTCCGCCCGGCGCCCGTATTGAGGTGTCGGCGGTGCACCGGGACGGCTGGGTTGAGGTGGCCGTGTCGGACAACGGTCCGGGCATCCCCGTGGAGATGCGTGGCAAGGTGCTACAACGCTTCGTCCGCCTGGAAAACAGCCGGACGAGCCCGGGCTACGGCCTCGGGCTCAGCCTCGCCACGGCGATCGCCAACCTGCACGATGCGCCGCTGTCCATCATGGATAATTCTCCTGGCCTGCGGGTGTCAGTTCGTTTGGCAGCCCGTGCGACGGCTCCCCCGGCTTCGCATACCTGAAGGTCAGCGCGGGGAGCACGAAGAGGTTCAAGAACGTGGAGGAGATCAGTCCTCCCAGGACGGTCACTGCCATCGGACCCTCGATCTCCTCGCCGGGTTGGTTGAGTCCGAACGCGAGAGGCGCAAGCCCGAGCGCCGTCACGGCAGCCGTCATCAGGATGGGAACGAGCCTCTCGTTGGCGCCGCGGATCGCCGTCTCCAGCCCCCAGGGGACGTGCTCGACTTCCACCAGGTGCTCGTAGTGGGCGAGTTGCAGAATCGCGTTGCGGGCGCTGACGCCGAACACGGTAACCAGGCCCACCACACTCCCCAGGGAGATGCCAATGCCTGTCGCGGCGATGGCGAGCACACTGCCGATCAGACTGAACGGCAAGTTGGCCATCACCAGCCAGCTGTTCACGCGCCAATGAAACGATACAAACAGGATCATCAGGATCAGGGTCAGGGCGAGCCCTGTGTAGAGTTCCAGCTGCGTGCGGGTCTGGGCTTCAGCCTCGGCGGCGCCCGTGAACTCGATGAATACGTTAGGCGGCAGTTTCACATTGCGCGAGATGGCCTGCCGCGCCTGGTCGACGGTACCCGACAGGGACCCCTTGTTGACGTTGAAGGTAATGCTGACACGACGTTGCCCACCATCGTGCTCGATGCTGTATCGGCCCTCCGTGGGAGTGATCCGAGTCACCTTCGACAGCGGTACAGGACCCAACGGAGTCGCGATCGTGAGGTTCGCCAGCCCGGTAGGCTCCTGCCGCAACTGTTCGGGTAGCAGCGTCACCACATTGATCGTCCGAGTGCTCTGATAGGTCTGACCGACGATCTGACCCGCATACGCGGATTCGATTGTATCCAACACGTCCTGTGCCTTGACGCCCAGCGCCGCTAGCGCTTCGGGGATCAGGCTGATCGAGATCGTGGGCGTACCGCTCTGCCGCTTGAACTGCAGATCGACGATTCCCGGGATCTTGCCGAGCACCGCGACCATCTGGTTCGCGGCCGTGTCGATATTGACGAGGTCATCACCATAGACCTTGACGGCCACTTGCGCCGTCTCCCCACTCAAACTCTCGCTGATGCGATCACCCAGGAAAGTGACAACCTCGCCCTGCAGCCCGGGATACTTCTCCAGGATCGACCGGAGCGCTTCCTGCGCGACACTTTGATCGACGGTGGCACCCGGCTTCAGCTCGACGTGGAATTCACCGCGATGCGGACCCCACGTGTCCTCCCCCAACTCGGCGCGCCCGATCGTTTGCTCGATGGTGTCGACGTAGGGAAGGGCAAGGACGTCGGCGCTGATGCGCTTGCCTACATCGAGCATCTGATCGAGGGAGGCTCCGGGAATGGCGCTCGACACCTGCATCACGAAGTGCCCCTCGCGAAAGTCGGGCATGAAAGTACCGCCGACGAAGGGGAGGACCGCGATGGCGGCGACTACCAGGGCGATGAGGACACCCGCCGTGAGTTTGAAGTGCTTGCCGACGCCGTGTACCGCATCCGTTTGCCAGGATTTCAGGCGCTTCAGCCAGCCAGCCTCCTCGCGAACGTCGTGTCCTTGCAGCAGCAGCGCGCACAGCGCCGGCGTGGAGGTCATTGCGACGAGCAGCGACGCGGTCACGGCAAAAATAAAGGACAGGGCGAGAGGACCGACAAAATGACCCTGGACGCTGGAGGTGAACAGTTCCGGGAGGAAGACCGCGATGACCACTGCAGTGGCATAGATCACAGGGCCGCGCACTTCGAGCGAAGCGTCGCGCACCACAACCAATCGCGGTTGTGGTGTTGGCGACACGCGGTTCTCGCGTAAGCGTCGCATGATGTTTTCGATCCCGATGATGGCATCGTCCACCAGCACCCCGAGCGCAACCGCGAACCCTCCGAGGGTCATGGTGTTCAAGGTGTAACCGTAGTGATCGAGGACAGCGACCGCAGCCAGCAAGGACAGGGGAATGGCGCTGAAGGCGATCAGGGCCGCGCGCCAGTCGCGCAGGAACAGGAAGAGGACGACGACAATGAGGATCGCCGCGATCGCGAGCGCATGTTGCAAATCTCCCAACGCGCGCTCGATGAAGTTGGCCGGCCGGTGAAGCCGCGAGTAAAGCGTGATCCCGCGAGCCTTCAGTGCCGGCTCCAGGTCAGCCAGCGCCTTCTCGACGTCCAAAGTGGTGGTGAGCGTGTTGGCTCCGTACTGACTGGCCAGAGACAAGAGCACGCCGGGCTTGCCCATGATGAGCGAGTCACCGGAGCGCAGCGCCGGAGCGACCCTGACCTGCGCGACCTCCTGCAGCAGCACGGGAGTGCCGTTACGGGTGGTGATGACCGCTCTTTTCACGACGTCGGTGTCAGGAGTCGGCGTCGGAGATTGCAACAGAATGCGTTGTTGGGGCGTGTCTATGAATCCCGCCCCGCGCAGCGGCAGCGCCATGCGCGCGGCATCGGCCACATCGGCCATCGTCAGGTCATAGGCGGCGAGTTTGTGCACGTCGGGCAGAATCTGGATCTGACGGACACTGCCGCCAAAGACGATGACGTGAGCGACCCCGGGCACCGCCAGCAGCCGTGGCTTGATGATCCAGTCAGCCGTATCGCGCAGCTCGTAGGCATCCACTTTGTCCGACAGGAGCCCGATTTTCAGCAGGTCCATCGTGCTCGAGACCAACGGGGAGAGCTTCGGGGTTCCCACACCGGCCGGCAGCGTGCTGCCCAGCTCCGACAGGCGCTCCGAGATGCCCTGACGGGCCACGTGCACGTCAGTGTTGTCCGCGAACGTGATCGTTACGACGGAGAGTCCTGGAATGGACTCGGAGCGCATGGTGGCGAGTCCCGACGTACCATTTACGGCATTTTCGACCTGCTTGGTGACCAGTTCCTCCACCTGCTGGGGCGCAAGCCCGGGAGCTTCTGTCTGGACGTCCACTGCCGAAGGCACGAATTCCGGAAAAACATCCAGAGGCGATTTCAACGCACCCCAACAGCCGAGGATCAGGGCCAGCAGGCTGAGCGCGCTGACCGCGCCGAAGTGACGCACGCACAGCGTGACGATTGATTTCAGCATGGTCAGTCAGGCTCCTCACTGGAGCCGGTCTCTTTGGCGAGCAGATGGCTCGCCGCGGTGATCGCGATCTTGTCGCCTGGCTTGACCTCTTCGGTCACAAAGTACCCGCCGCCCGTGGGCCGGCCCGTGTCGACCTCGACGCGGACCAGCATACCGGGGGTCTTTTCCACATAACACCAATACTTGCTGTTGTTCAACACTATCGCTGCCATGGGGATCAGAGCCCCGGATGTCGGCTGTCCCACCGGGGCCCATACCTGCAGCCGCTCGCCTTCGGCGAACGCGCCGGCAGGCAGCAAAGTGAAAAAGCTTCGGCCTGGGATAGTGACATCGGCGGGAGCGAGCCACACGGGATGCATGTCGGAAGTGGCATCGGGCCGGCTGCTACCGACACGACCGCCATGGAGTTCAGCGGGAGCCCCCTGCAACGTGCCCAACGGAAAGGTGACCCTGACGAGTTGAGTGTCGCCGTGCGCGAGCGATTGCACCCGCGAGTCGTGGATATCTTTCCAGGGTGGCTTCATTCCCCACGTGGAGGACAGCTTTTCGGTGGTCAGTGTCAGCGCCGCAGAATCGACTGTCGCTTTCTGCTCCGCTGTTTGCTCGAGGTCAGCCGAGATCGCCCCCTGTGTGCCGTGAAGTTGCCGCGCGCGCTCTTGTGACGCCTTGCTGAACTGCGCGGACGCCTGGGCGGTCTGTAGGTCGGCAACGGCTTGTGCAATCGTCTGGTGGTCGAGCACCACCCCGTAACCAGTACTTTCCTCGCGATAGTCGATGGCCTGGGCCGGTTGAGTGGTCACGCCCAGTTTCTCGAGCTGCTCGGCTGTCAGGGTGAGGCCTTCCTTCTCCTTCTCGCCCTCGCTGTCCTTGCCACCCGCCTCAGCCTTGCCATCCGCGCCGTCCTTGCCGTCCTGACCAGACTTGCCATCCTCCCCGCCGGCTTTCGAGCCTGCCGCCGCGGGCTGCGCCCGAGCCGCGTCGCCTTTGGGTTCGGTAACGGCTGCCGTTTTCCCGCAAGCACTCAACATCAGACAGAGTGCCGCGAGAACGGTCGTCAACATCGCTGTAGTTTTCACATCAAAAACCTTGCTTCCCGGTGCTTCAGAGGCAACGGCTTCATAGACAGGACAGTGACTCATGTGTGCGCTCCATCCGGTGCCTGCCAGCCGCCGCCCAGCGCCTTGCAAATGGCAATCAACGCCTGCAGCCGTGCAAGTCTGTACTGGCTATATTGGTCCCGGGCGGCGAAGAGCGCCTTCTGCGCCTCCAGCACGCTCAGAAAATCGCCACTGCCGTGTTGGTAGCGCGCCTGCGCTCCCTCGAAGGAGCGCGTACTTTCCTGCAGGTTGGTGTTTTGCGCCTCGCGCGCCTCGTCCAGGTGACGCAGTGCACTCAGAGAATTCTCAACATCCACCAGCGCTGCGATCAACGCCGCCTTGTAGCTCGTCACCGCCTCCTGCTCTCTGGCCTGGACTTCGCGACTCTGCGAGCGCAACTTCCCGGCATCAAAAAGGGGTTGTGTCAGCCCTGCCCCGAGATTCAATGAGGGGCCGACACCGGCCAACGAATTCACCGCCGCGTTGACAGCTGGATTGGCTACACCGCCTTGAAGGGTCAGATTCAGCGAAGGGTACAGCGCCGCGCGGGCGACGACTGTATCCGCGCTAGCCGCCGCCAAGTTAGCCTCCGCCATGAGAACATCAGGCCGGCGACGCAACAGCTCGGCAGGCAGACCGGGTGCGACCGCAGGCTCTTGCAGCGAATCCATCGACACGCCTTGCACACTGAACCCTTCCGGCTGGCGACCCAGGAAGCTCGCCAGCGCATTGGTCGATTCCTCTTCGAGGCGCTCGAGATCCGGAATCTGCAGCTGAGCGGCTGCGAGCGCAGCTCGCTGGGCCGCCACCTCGGACGGGTTGGCCAAGCCGGCGCGGTAGCGGGAGGAGACGATCTCCGCCAGATTGCGTGCCGCAGCCACGTTGGCGCGGGCGATATCCAACCGTTCGCGCAACGACAGGAGCTGAAAGTATTCATTGGCGATCGCCGCCAATGTCGTGAGGGCCAGGGTGTCCCGATCCGCCCGGGAGGCGATCAGCGAATCCCGCGCGGAGTCGGCCGAAGCCCGGTTTTTGCCCCAGAAATCGATCTCGTAGCTGGCGGAAAGTAACGCGGACCAGTCGGTCTCATGAAGACCGCCGTTGCGCGAATGACCGGAGAGATAATTGATATTGCCGAGGCCGTCGACCGTAGGGAACAACCCGGCGTGTGCCTGCTTCGCCCGCTCGAGTGCCTGCTCGATGCGCCAGTGAGCGGCCTGCAAATCGAAGTTATTGGCGACGGCCTGGTCGATCAGCCCGTCGAGCTCGGTGCTACCAAACCCATGGTACCAGTCGCTGCTCGGCCACTTTGCGGCGGCGCTACCGGCGACCTGCGCGAACGTCTCGGGTAGCGCCGGAGCCGGCGGCCGGGACGCCTGCAAAGTGCATCCGGTCAAACAGCTTACGCCGAGTATCCAACCGAGAGCGGTGCGCGATCCCATGGCGGTCTTTCATAGCGATAACTTGCGGATTGCGAGCCTACACCGCTGGGGACGGAATAATGTCTACGGTTTTGTATAGAAGCGCGGCGGCCCCGCTCGGTAGGGTGTCAGTGGCGGGGAGAGTCCCCGCCACCTCGAATCAACCTCAAAACGGACTTGCGTTCCTCAATCGCCGTGACTTGCATAGACCGCAATGCACCCGGAAGCGCAATCGGCGCTATTCTTGTGCGCTTCGATGGGGACGAACACCCGGCCGCTCTTCGGATCGGCGCGCTTGGCTGCAGGGCTCACCATTCCCAACCTGTCGCGGAGTTCCTGAATGCGTGTGCTGTTGGTTGAAGATCACCGCTCGATGCGTGATTCGCTCGTGGATCATCTCGAAGAGCGTGGCTTCGCGGTGGCCGCGGTCAGTCAGGGCCATGAGACCTCGACTGCCGCCGTGCCTGCTGCCGCGACAGTACGTCTGGATGCGATCATTCTCGATCTGAGTCTGCCGGACAGCGACGGTGCGGAGGTTCTGGCGCGCCTGCGCGCCGTGCTGCGCCGGAGGGGGAGCCGCCGCGGGGCCACCTATTCTCTAGGTGGAATTGTCTTCGACACGGTAACCCGCCAGGCCCTCGCCGGTGGCCGCCGTATGGATTTGACGCGCCGGGAAGCTGCATTGTTGGAGGAGTTTCTGCGCGTTCCGGGCCAGGTGATCACCAAAGCTCTGCTCGAGGATCGGCTGTATGCTCTCGAGGACTCCGGGAGCATCAATGCGCTCGAAGCTGCGGTTTCGCGCTTGCGTCGCAAGCTTGCCGCCGTAAAAGCGGCGTTGCGGATCGAGACGAAGTGGGGGATCGGCTATCGTCTGGTGGAAGCAGCGCCCGATGAGGGGCACTCACAGCCTGCGGCATGTTGAGAGCGCGGCGTACTCATGGATGCGAATCAAATTGAGAATCATTTTCGATCGCCGCGGATAACCTAACGCATCTGACATTAACTCGCGCTGACGCTTGCGTCTGACTTGGCGCATCTGATAGTTTGAATCGCAGAACGGAATTCGAGCGATGGTGACGGATTGTCAGTCACCGATGCACTCAGTGCGACCAGAAACCTGACACCAGACGTGCTGAGTGATGATTTCCAGGCGAGATCTTCTCAAGCTTCCCGGCCTCTTCGGCCTCGCTCCCCTTGCCGCACTCGCGCGGGATGGCGCGCCAGCCGATTACAAGATCGAGATCGCACCGGTTACGCTCGACTTGTCGCCGCATCACAGATTGACGACCACCGCCTACAATGGCCAGGTGCCCGGTCCTTTACTGCGCCTGAAGGAAAACCAGCCGATCACGATCGAGGTGACCAACCGTACTGGTCGTCCGGAAGTCGTCCACTGGCACGGTCTTCGGATACCTGCGGACGTCGATGGCTCCACGGAGGAGGGCACACCGCCCATCGCTCCAAACTCGAGCGCTCGCTACACCTTCACGCCGCGCCCGGCCGGTTTTCGCTGGTATCACACCCATACCATGGCAATGAGCGATCTGAGGCAGGCGCAATACGGCGGCCAACACGGCTTTTTGATGATCGAGCCTCGCGCCGACCCCGCGCGTTACGATCAGGAGTTCTTCCTCGCCCTGCATGACTGGGACGGCTACCTGCTCTCCGGCGACGATGGCGCGATGAATCCAAGTTATAACGTCGCCACCATCAACGGCAAGGCCATGGGGTTTGGTGAGCCGCTGCGGGTCAAGCAGGGGCAGCGCATCCTGCTGCACATCCTCAACTCGAGTCCTACAGAAGTTCACTGGGTGGCATTCGCCGGGCACACGCTTCGTGTGGTAGCTCTCGATGGCAACACCGTGCCGACTCCCAAGGAGGTGCCCATGCTACGGCTCGCACCGGCTGAGCGCATCAGTGCGCTCGTGGAGATGAACAATCCCGGTGTGTGGGTTCTGGGCGAGGTTCGCAAACACGTTCAGTCTCTCGGCATGGCGATAGCGGTCGAATATGAGAATAGAAGCGGGCCCGCGCGCTGGCAGCAGCCGCCCAACCTGATCTGGAATTACGAGCAATTCGCTGCGGCCTCGAACGGTGCTGCTGCGACTGAGTCCCCTATCGTGGTTCCGTTGGTGCTCGAGTCCAAATTCCTTGGTCACGGAGCGATGGAAGCCTGGACGATCAATGGCAAATCCTACCCCGACGCCCGAGTTGCGCCCCTCGTCAGGGGCCGGCGCTATCGTCTGCAATTCATCAACAAGAGTGTCGACGACCATCCTCTTCATCTACACCGCCATAGTTTCGAGCTGCGCACGCTTGGCGT
>JAQGOE010000041.1 GCA_028293725.1 Gammaproteobacteria bacterium
CGACGCCGTCGGGATTGATCGCCAGGTACTCGGGCTCATGCTGCTCGAAGCGCAGCAGATTCACATAGTGACTGACGAACTCCCGGCGCTTCTCCTTGAGGCAAATCAGCACCTTGACGGAATTCGCCACCGGCTCAGCATGGTACAGCTTGAGCATCGTCCCCCCTTGTACGCGCGCCGTTGCGTATCGTGCGCGCGGAACCCTTTCTCGCCCGATCCCCGTAAGCCGGCAGCAGACCGTCTGCCAATAAGTAGATTTCTAGTCTACTTATCGATAATTACCCCTGTCAACGAGAACCGCGTGACTGCACGGGCCTCCGCAGGAGATCCGGGCATGGGCTGCTCATCGGGCCGCAATCCTCTCCAGGGCCGCTTTCAGGTCCGCCGACTGACGCCGAGTCCGGCGATCAAAGGCGCTTGCGTTTCCGGTGGGCGAAATCCGGCGCCGTCTGAGTTCGACAGCCATCGCGTCACTCGTTATCAACATCGAGGCTAACCGGTCTAAATGATTGCGATCATGAAATTCATCTTGATTTCGCGACACACGAACGGCGCAGAGATTCCCGAGAACGAACGAGAGCAGAACCTACAGGAGATGGGCGAGTGGATCGCCTTGCTCAAGCCTACAGTGGCAATGCCAATCAGGGGTGGGACAACTGTTACTTCAAGCGGAGTCGAGCAATATTGCGGGGATATCGGCGGAGCAATCCTCTATGAGGCCGACAGTCTTGCTCACGCGGTAGCGCTGGCCAAAAGGTCTCCCGGCCTGAAACACGGCTTCACGCACGAAGTGTTCCCAGAGATTTCACTTAGCGAGGCGGCCCACGCGAAGGTTTCCGATCACGCGTGATCATGCAGTACGACACACCGAAGTAGATGGTTGGTGTCGACAAGAGTGCTGATGCGATCGGCAGCTTTGTGAAATGCAGTTTCAACGGCCGAACGGCAGGTCCTAGCGGTCTGGCGCCATTACACCGGCGGCGGCGAAGTGGCGCTTTCGACCCAATGCTGCCAGTCACATCAGTTTCATTCATCCGCGCGAATCGATATCGACCTTGCAGAGGCTTACCACTTGCCCTCCAGCAACGTGTTGAGGGTCTGTCGTTGTGCGTTCAGTACGTCTCCCATGGCGGCCTCCTGTGCGTCCAACTGCGCCTTACGAAAGTGCTGCCGTACCTCGGCCGAAACAGCCAAGTCCATGAGCTGATCGTCCTGCACTGAATAGCGAGGCCACGCGGGCGCGCCCTCGCATTGCGGTTGGCCCGTCCTGGCGAATGTCACCCAGCACGAATGCACCATGCGGGTGACAGCCTGTTCTTCCGCGCTCAAGGTCAGGGCAGGCGCAGCCTTGCTCCAGCTATCGAAGACGTACGGGAGTTCCGCCGCATGCGCGGCACCTCGCACTCTCCCGCGCTCGGCGGGCCTCACGTAGGAGAAATGATAAAGATAGGTTGGCGCCCCTTTCGCAGTGCGCTCGGCAATCCAGCGGGCGGGTGCGCCCACATGACTGTCTGTATACATGGCGTAGGCGAGGTCATCGCCGCTCTTGCCCTCGCTCGCGTAGGCAGCTTTGATCGCCTGAGAAGCTTTCTCCAACACCGCCGAGGCACCAAAGCGCAGCGACGATCCGTCGAAGCTGTTCCAGCCGATCATCAACGGAACATCAGTCACGCGGCCGGCCGCAAATGCGTCAGTCGGGCTCTCCGGGACGAGCCGGCCGTCGTATGTGAAATGGCCTATCCAGGGCATCGCATCTGCCGACAACGATCGTAGCTGCTCGACAGTGGCATCGGCGCCGGGCAGTCCCGCCTTGGTCGCCAGAAGGCTGCCAAGCCGCTCGTTCTCGCTCTGATTCGCCGGCATCCACCAACCGTTCCCGGATTCTACGATTGCTTTGTGGAATAGACCTCGCGCCGCGGGCACGGTGAGTAGTTGCAGAGTCGCCGCACCGCCGGCGGATTGGCCGAACAACGTGACGTTGCGCGGGTCGCCGCCAAATGCGGTGATGTTCCGTCGAACCCACTTGAGCACAGCGATCTGATCCATCAGGTCATAGCGGCCAAGCGGCTCGTTGCGTCCCGCGGCCCGCGTCAATGCCGGATGCGCGAACTTGCCCATCGTGAGGTTGCGATAGTTGAACGACACCAGCACGACCCCGTCGCGTGCAAAGGCGGTTCCGTCCCACCAGGGGATGTCAGCGGCGCCGCCTCCGCCATAGATGAAGACCATCACCGGCGCTCGTCGAGCGCCTGCAGGCGCCCAGATGTTGAGCGAAAGGCAATCCTCGCTTGCCCGAGGCATCATCGGGACCCCGGTGAACACGTCATAACCCTCTCCGGAGAATCTGGTGCCCTCGCTCATGCGCGTGACGTCTAGCTGCGCACACGGTCGGCCAAACTGGTCGGCCTTCCGCGTGCCGCTCCATTTCAAGGGCGGCTTCGGAGGAGCCCAGCGCAAAAGGCCGACCGGTGGCGCTGCATACGGAATGTTCTTGAAGGTCCGAGCCGCTCCATCGCGCGCGCCCACAAGCATTCCGGAGGCAACACGGACGTGAAGGTCATCGTCGGTCGCTGATGAATCAGCGTGAGCCGCTCCTTGTGCCGTGGTCGCCAGACAAAACACGAGCACCAGCATCCGAATGCTTGTCATACCAGCCCCTTTCGAATCGGAACGACTGCCGCGCGCAATACTACCTGAGTAGAGGCTATGGAGAGTTCCGGTCGCTGAGGATGAACGGCAGCTATTGGCCCGAAACCTGCCCCCCAAAGGGTTCGGCTGGCCGGGTTGATTTAGCCGATCACCCCAGCTTCTTCGAGTTCCGGTTCCCGCTCGCCCCTATAACGCGCCGGGACCGAAACGGAAACTCCCTCAAAAAGCTCGCTCAGACCACCATCAGAAAACGCGCTCGTGCTCGCGCGCTACCGGGGCTCCTCCAGGTCTTTTCGTCCTTCCGTATAAACCCAGTAATGCAGCGTAGGTGCTTCGACCGCGACCCGCGCCGGATCAGGAACCTCATCCGGAAGCGCACCCAGAATGGCTTCGAAGCGCTCGCGG
>JAQGOE010000042.1 GCA_028293725.1 Gammaproteobacteria bacterium
TCGGGCATCTAAGTAAGCTGTGGCCAAGCTAGTCGAAATCCAGATACCCGAGGAACTGCTCCAAAGGGCCCGTGCGGGGGAAGAGGCGGCTCAGGTGGTCATCTACACGGCGACCGCGCCCGCGGCTTTCGCCTTGATACGACGCCTCATCACCAACCGGGCGATGGCGGAGGATTTGTTCCAGGACACGATGATGACGTTGTTTCAGCATCTGCCCGAATTCCGCGGGGAAGCCCCCCTCGGAGCCTGGCTGAGGCAGATTGCCATCTCGAAGTGCCTGATGTTCCTGCGGTCGCCATGGCATCGCGCGCGGCTCCATCTCGAGAACGATGGTGAGGGCGAGACCGCTCATGGCCTGAGCGCACTTGTTACGCCAGCACCGGCCGTGGAAGGCTTAGATGTCGAGAGGGCCCTCGCATGCCTGTCGTCGACGGCGCGCGCCGTGGTGTGGTTGTACGAGGTAGAGGGCTATTCTCACGAGGAAATCGCACGGTATTTCGGACGCTCGGTCAGCTTTTCCAAATCGCAGCTCGCGCGTGCCCACGTAAAATTGCGCGAGTGGTTTGAGCCCAGCGAGGGCAAACAGACATGTACATCCATCCAGAGCAACGGCAAGGCCTTGTAGAGCGGCGACAAATGGAGCAACAGCACAACATCGCGCGGCACCTGCGGAGTCTGCCGCAGGAGATCCGGCAACCCTACGATTGGATGGAGTTTCGCCGCCGTGCGTCACGGCAGCGAACCAACGACTACGCTCGCGAAGGCGCGAATAAGAGAAAGTATGCAGCGATTGCGGCGGCGCTCTTCCTCGTAGTCGTGGGTGTTGCTGCTTGGGTCCGCGTTACACGACCGGGAACGCCGGAATCAATCGAGAGCGACGCTATATCGGGAAGGGATGGGCTGGTATCGGCACGCGATGCGGCCAGTGTTGATTCGCGCGTGGACGCCGCGGAGCGCTGGCTCGTCAGCCTCCCCAGTGAGCCCATCGTTGTACGTGTTGGCACACGCGCCGCGGTGGCGGGGCTCGAAGATCGCATCGCGCAGCTCGATGACTTTCTCTCCGCGGCACGAGTGGAGGGGACGCAACCCGCAAAACTGGTAGCCGTGGAAGAACAGCGTGCGCGCTTGGTCAACTCGCTCGTGCAAGTTCGGTACGCGGAGACTCTTGCCTCCGAATCGCGCTGAGGAGTTATCGAATGAGCCCCAAAATCATTGTAGTGTTGAGCGTCTTCCTGGTGTCCGCGGACGCATTCGCGCGAGACGTGGGTAATGTGTTCTATCAGACGGTCACAACTGATGCGCCGATGACTGCAAATGAGACGGATCAGTCTCCCAGCGGCCGTAACGCGGAGCTCGAAGCGCGGCTCGAGTCCGCCCGGCAGAGACTCGAGGAGTCAGCGCGTGAGGTTGCGGAGTTGTCGAATCAGCTCGGCGGCCCTCTCATGGAGAAGTTCTCGACATTCAACGGCGCATTCGGCCGGGCCATTATCGGCGTACAGCTCGATCCTTCGAGCGGAAAAGATGGGGTTCGGGTCATCTCTGTGAGTCCAGGCGGGCCCGCAGCCGAAGCCGGCATTCATCCGGGCGATGTGATTGTTGCCGTGAATGAAACCGCGGTGACGGGCGAGGATGCCTCGCGTCAGGTCGTCAAAATCATTCGTGACGTGAAACCGGACAGCAAGCTGAACGTGCGTGTGCTGCGCGACGGCAAGCGGCGGGACTTCACTGTGACGGCGCGCCCTGGGCCGGGCTTCATGGCTTTCGAAAACGGTTTTCCCGATTTGCCGGCGATGCCACCTTTGAATCCCTTCTTCATGGTGCAGGGCCCGCTGGCCAACATGGAGCTTGCGACTCTGACACCCAAGCTGGGGACGTACTTCGGGACCGAGAAAGGCGTGCTGGTCGTACGCTCACCGCCGGATGGAGCCTTGAAGTTAGAAGATGGCGACGTGATTCTGGCCATTGATGGTCGCCAGCCGACGAGCGGGTCCCATGCCACGCGCATCCTGGGCTCGTATCAGCCCGGTGAGAAGATCACGCTGCGGATCGTGCGCCAGCATAAGACAGTGGACCTCGAGGCGACCGTGCCAGCGGAATTGGCTGGCCCTCGTAAGTCCATTCTCCTCCGCGGCGGCTATGAGACCGCCCCTGTACCGGGAAAGGTCATCATCAAGCACCGCGAAGACGAGACGACCTGACACACAGGTCGGTGTGTCAGCCCCCCCGATCGGTCGACCGTGAGCCGTAACGCCCAGGGTTCCCGCGGCGGAATGGACGCTCCCTCTCAATCCATTGGTTAGTCGCATCGACCGGCCGCAAAATAGGGCGTCGAGGTCCAAGACTAGGAGGGGGAATGCGCGAGAGCGGACCATTGTCCAAATATGCACTGGTGCTGGCCGGTGCTTGCTTGCCTGTGGCTTGGCTCGGCCTCTGGGCCGGGGTCGCGCAGGCCCAGGAGGCGGTGAGTCCGGCCGCCGACAAGGCGCTCGACAATCTAGCCACGAACGTCTGCGAAAAATGCCACAACACCACGGACTGGGCCGGAAGCCTGGCCATGGACTCCTTGGATCTGGCCCATACCGACCAGGATCCGGAGGTCTGGGAAAAGGCCATCGTGAAACTCCGCGGCCGCCTCATGCCCCCGGCGGGCGAAAAGCAGCCGGACCAGGCCGAAGTCGATGCCGTTATCCACTATCTCGAGACGTCCCTCGACGCAGCCGCCAAAGAGCGGGCCGCCGCCAAAGCCGAGCGTGTCGGCCATGTCCCGATCCAGCGCCTCAACCGCACCGAGTTCGCCTCCTCGGTGAGAGATCTCGTCGGGGTGCAGGTCGATCCCAAGCAGATTCTGCCCACCGAAATCGAGGTCGAGGGCTTCAGCAATATCTCCGGTGCCCTCGGGATTTCACCATCCTTCATGGAGCAGTACCTGTCCGCCGCGCGCCACATCGCCCTGCGCGCCGTGGGCGAGCCGATTCCGAAAATGTCCACCGTATTTTATGGCGGCGGCGGGGGCGGCGGCGGCCAAGCCGGGCCAGGCTCCCCCACTCAGCTCAGCCATAAGGACGGATACCCCGTGGGCACTCGCGGAGGCGTGAGCTTTACACACGTCTTTCCTGCCGATGGGGAGTATCGATTCAACTTCCTCGATGCGGACAGTTTCGACGCCGGCCTGTATCCGCGCGGCATGGAAACCACCGCGACGCTCGTAGTCCTCGTTGACGGTGTGGAAGTCGCTCGCAGGGAGCTCGGTGGACCCGAAGACCTGACCATTGCCGACCGCGACGGCCCCACGGGCCGCACGGCTCTCACTACCAAAGTGTCGGGCATACCGGCGCAGATCAAGGCCGGCGCCCACACCGTGACCGCCACCTTCATCGAACGGTCCTGGGCGTTGAGCAACGACGCGACCGCCATTGGCAGTGGCAAGGCCTCGGGCATGCCGATCATCCGGGACGGCCTCCAGGTCGTGGGCCCTTATTCGCCCCAAGGGCTGTCCCTGAGCGCCAGTCGCGCCAAAATTTTCATCTGCCAGCCTAAGAATGAGACCGAGGAGCTGCCGTGCGCAGAGGCGATCACGCGGCACCTCGCGACCCGGGCGTTCCGCCGTCCCGTGACCGACGCTGACGTGAAGTTGCTGATGAAGTTTTACGAGACCGGTCGCGCGGAAGCCGGTGGTTTCGATTCCGGTGTGACTGAGTTGGTTACGGCGGTCCTGTCGAGCCCCGACTTCCTCTATCGCGCCATCTCGACGTCGCCAACGCCCAATCAATCCCGTCAACTGAATGATCTGGAGCTGGCCTCGCGCCTGTCCTTCTTCCTTTGGAGCGAGGGTCCTGACGAGCAGCTGATCAACCTCGCTTCCAACAAACGACTCGCCGATCCCGCGGTCGTGCAGGCGCAGGTCGAGCGCATGCTCAAGGATCCGCGTGCCCACGCGTTGGTCGACAATTTCGCGTTCTCGTGGCTGAACCTGGGCACGCTGCAACAGGTCGAGCCCGACGACAAGTCATTTACTGCCGACATGCGGACGAATTTCGAGACCGAGGCGCGGCTCTTCCTGGCGAGCGTGCTACTCGAGAATCGCAGCGTGCTCGATTTGATCAACGCGGATTGGACCTACGTTAACCAACCGCTCGCCAGGCAATACGACATCCCCGGAGTATTCGGCCCACAATTCCGACGGGTGACGCTCACGAACGAGAACCGCTGGGGGCTGTTGGGCAAGGGAGCCGTGCAGCTGCGAACCTCATATGGCGACCGTACTTCGCCCGTGCTGCGCGGTGCTTATGTGCTCGACCGCATCATGGGGACGCCACCCACGCCGCCACCGCCTGGCGTGAACACCGATCTCTCGGTCCACCTGGGCGACGCGCCAAAAACCGTGCGCGCCCGGCTGGAGGCCCATCGCGCGAACAAAACCTGCATGGCCTGTCATGGCGAGATCGACCCGTTAGGCCTGGCATTGGAGAACTTCGAGAACACAGGACGCTGGCGCGATGAGGACGCCCTTGCCAAGCAGCCGATCGATACAACTACGACGCTGACAACCGGGCAGGTACTGCACGGCCCGCCGGACTTGCGTCGCTATCTGAATCAGCGACCGGACCAGTTTCCGACGACAGTGACCAAGCGTTTGATGATGTACGCGCTCAATCGCGAGCTCGAATATTACGACATGCCCGAAGTCCGGCAGATCGTGCGCGCCGCCGCCGCGAACAACTACAAGTTCGCGGATCTCATCAGCGGAGTCGTCAATAGCGACGCCTTCCGTCGCCAAGGACCTGAAGCGCCCCCGAAAGGCGGTAAAACGCCCGCGACCAAGGTGGCGTCCACAGACATCGGTGGCCCCAACACAACGAAGCCGCTACAGGAGAGATAGGCCATGGCCGTGTTCCTGACGAAGAAGCATCTGTCCCGACGCACGTTCCTGCGCGGCAGCGGCGTTGCATTGGCTCTGCCTTTCCTCGACGCCATGGTGCCCGCGGCTACCGCGCTGGCGCAAACCGCGGCGGCACCAAAAACGCGCGCGGGATTTTTCTACCTTCCGCATGGCGCGATCATGAACAACACGCCGTTTGGTAAAGAAGTCGACGCCTGGACTTCAAGCGGCAGCGGCGCGGACTTCAAGCTCGGCCACACTGTTGCGCCGTTGGAACCGCTCAAGAAATACGTCACGACGTTCGAGAATCTCGAGAACAAGGCAGCGGGCGGTTCTGTGCACACGCTCAACCCGGCTACCTGGCTGTCCTGCGTGCGTCCTGACACCGCAGCCAAGGCCGCCAGCATGGCCATCACGCTCGACCAGGTCATCGCCCAGAAACTGGGGCAGACCACCGCGCTGCCCTCGCTGGAGATCGCCTCGGAAACCACCATCCAGGTGGCCGCATGCGGCGGGGCGGGGTGTTACTACGCCTCCACGACTTCCTACGCCAGCCCCAACACGCCACTGCCGATGGAATATAACCCGCGCAAGGTGTTTATCCAGTTGATGGGGGAGGGTGACACGGCGGCCGAGCGCGACGCGCTGTTACGTAAGAATGCCAGCATCCTGGACATGGTCTCCGGCCGTGCCAAGGACCTGAGCAGGGACCTCGGTCCGGGCGACCAGGCGAGACTGTCGGACTATCTCGACACCGTTCGCGAGATCGAACGTCGGGTGAACATGGCCAGCACGCACGATCTCAAGGGCATCAAGGTACCGGATGCACCGGCCGGTGAGCTCGAAAACTTCGACAAGCAGGTGCGCCTGATGTTCGACCTCTTGGCACTGGCCTACCAGGCGGATCTGACACGCGTCGCCTCCTACGTCATGGTCGCCGAAGGCACCAACCGCACCTATAACCATGTGGGTGTGCCGGATTCCTTCCACCCGGTCAGCCACCACTCCAACGATCGCGAGCGCATTCGTCGCCTGAGCGTCATTCAGCGCTATCACATGGAGCGGTTCGCGGACTTCCTGCAGAAGCTGGCCAACACCAAAGAGGGCGACGGTAGCATCCTCGACCATTCGCTGTTCCTCTATGGCTCCAACATGGGTAACAGCAACATGCACGACAATTATCCCTTGCCGGCGGTTCTGGTTGGTGGCGCCAATGGTGCGCACGTCGGCGGCAAGAACCTCACGCTGGCCGAGCGGACCCCGCTGGCCAATCTGCACCTGACGATCCTGAACAAGGTCGGGATCAAGCAGGCGAGCTTTGGTAACAGCACCGGGCTCATCTCCGAGGTCTGATATGACGACTGACCGCAGAACCTTCCTGCAGGCGTCGTTGAGTGGGCTCGCGGGGCTGGCATCCCTGCCGCTCCTGGGCGGCCTCGCGGGCTGCCAGCAACTTCCCTCCGGGCGGTCGCCCGGGTCGACGGCTGCGCGCAAGACTGCGCTGCCCAGCGAAAAACTTGCCGACCGCGTTACACTCATAACCGGGGCGCCCGGCAATCTAGTCGCGCTGTCGTCCGACGATGGAATCGTACTCGTCGACAGCGGTTCGTCGGCGTCCGCCCGTGCAGTGCGAGCGAGTCTCGGCGGCGCACGCGTGCGCACGCTGTTCAATACGCACTATCACACCGAACAGACCGGCGGAAATGAGCTGTTCGGCGCGGCGGGCGCCGAGATCCACGCCCACTTGATCACGCGTCAGTGGCTGGCGACGGACTACTACGTGCCAGCGGAAGATCGTTGGGTGAAGGCGCTCCCCAAAAAAGCTCTCCCTACTGTGACGTTCCGCGAGAAAGGCGCGATGAAGGCCGGCGCGGAAAGCATCGAGTTTGGCTATCTGCTCGAAGCACACACCCGCGGCGACATCTATGTGTTCTTCCGTGACTCCAACGTACTGGCCGTCGGCGATGTCGCCTCACCGTTGCGCGACCCAGCCCTCGACTGGTACGCGGGCGGCTGGCTCGGCGGCCGGGTCGACGCGATGGATGATCTGATCGCGTTGGCCAATGACGAGACGAAGATCGTGCCCGCCTACGGGCCGGTGATGACACGCGCTCAACTGAAAACCGAGCGCGAGATGATGGTTCATCTCTACGACCGGACGACGGAGCTGACCGATCACGGACGTAGCGCGCAGGACATGATGGAAGCAGGGGTGTTGGGCGAAGTGAAACGTAAGTTCGACGACCCCTACCGTTTCCTCTACGACGTCTGCAAGGGCAACTGGGCCCACTACACCAATTTCGGAGGCAACATTGTTTAAGTTGACCATCCGTTGTGCCGCTGCGTTGCTGTCTCTCGGGACGGTATTCTCAACTACTGCATCCGGGCAGGAGACACTCGCGGATGAGGTCCGTTCGGGTCAGCGCGAGGCGGTGCTGGCTGCGATTACCTCGCCTGACATCGATGTGAATGCCGCCGACGCAGACGGTTCCACCGCGCTACTGTGGGCAACGTACAAGGTAGATCACGAGTTGGTACGCGCGCTATTGAAAGCCGGCGCGAAACCCAACATCGCCAACCACTACGGAGCGGCTCCGCTGACCGAAGCGGCGAAACTGAGCGATGTCGATCTCGTGCGCATGCTGCTCGAGGCGCACGCTGATCCCAACTCGCCGAATCAGGATAACCAGACCGCGCTCATGCTGGCCTCCAGCTTGGGCTCGTTGCAGATTGCGCAGATGCTGATCAGCAAGGGCGCAAACGTGAATGCGGTGGAAAGTTTCCGCGGCCAGACTGCGCTGATGTGGGCGGCAGGGGAAAACCACCCGGAAATAGTCGACCTTCTGCTCGCCCACCACGCCGATGTCAAACTGCGCGCGAAGTATGACGACTGGCCGCGCCAGATGACCTCGGAACCGCGGGCGCAGTTTCGTCAGACCGGTGGCCTCACTGCGCTGCTCTATGCCACCCGCTCGGGCTGCTACCGCTGCGCCGTCGCCATCGTCAAGGCGGGCGCCGACGTCAATCAGCCCAACCCGGACGGTGTCACTCCGCTGATCAATGCGCTCGATAACCGCAGCTACGACATCGCGATGTTCCTGCTCGACCGACGAGCGGACCCGGGTGTTTGGGACATGACGGGCCGTACGCCCCTCTATGTCGCGGTGGACATGAACTCTTACGCCGGGCCGAATGGCGCCGGCAGCGGCAACTTCCAGGGCTTTGGGGAGGGACCACCACCGCCTCGCCCCCCGAACAAGGCCAAGGCTATGGACGTCGTAAACCGTCTGCTAGCCATGGGCGTCGATCCCAACCATGAGCTCACACGCATGCGGCCTAACGGCAATGGCAGAGGCCGCTTCGCCGACTACATGATGCGCGGAGGCACGGGCCCGCTGATGCTTGCGGCGATGATGTATGACGATGAAGCGATCAAGGCTCTGCTGGCGCACGGCGCTGACGTGGATGCGCCCAATGTGTTTCAAATTACACCATTGATGGCCGCTGCAGGCATGAGTGGGGCGAGTCGCGGGGGTGTCGGCAGCGCCATTATCGGCGGCGCCGGCCGCCAACAAGTTGATGTCCAGGCCCGTGCGATCAAGACCATCGACCTTCTGCTCGACGCCGGCGCGAAGATCAACACCCGTGTCACCGACAGCCATACCCACACAGCGAAACTCGTCGCCTACGTCCAGGGCCGTGATCACGAGGGCAAGACGGCACTTTTTTCCGCGGCCGAATCGGGATCGGATAAGGTCGTCAAACACCTGATTGATCGCGGCGCAGACCCGACGGTGCAAGATGCTGTCGGCAAGTTCGCACTCGACTACGCCCGCCATCCCCCTCCGCCTGGCCCCGGAGCGCCAGCGGGAGTCAGCCCGGCTGCCGCTGCGGAGCGCGATGCCACCGTGGCACTTCTCACCGCGCTAACACCAAAGTCCGCAATCGGTGCAGACACGGCTTCGACCAAATAAGTAAACAGGGGGCGTCAGGCGCTGACGCCCCCTGTGCCGGTCCTATCTCCGCATCAGAACTTGTACGCAATGCGCGCGTAGTAGAAGCCGCCGTCGATGCCGAAGGGCGAGAACTGGGCATACTTCGCCACGGCCGAGTTGTCGTAGTTCGCCGCATCGACGCCGACAATCGCCGCGTTGATCTGGTTTGGATAGCGGTTGAAGAGATTATTGGCGCCGATGGCCAGCGTCAGTTTGTCCTTCAGGTTGACACCCAGCTCCAGGTTCGTGATCCCTACGGTGCCGATGTGGTCCTGGTAGTAGTACAGCCCGCCACCGTACGAGGCACACGGTGTAGCAAGTGGTGCGTCGGATGTATTGCTGTCCGGGTTGTCGCAGGACGAGCTCTTGCCGTAGATGATCTCGTGCAGGTCGAGGTAGTACTCGCTCAGTGAGTAGTGCGCGCCGAAGTTCAGCACAATTCGGGGCGACTGATTGGTGAGCGCCGTGACCGACTGCGCGTCGAACAGCGGCTGGCCACCCATCTCGGGAGTGCCGGAGAGCACACGGGTGGCCACGGTGTAGTTGAACGTCCCGCGCACCGTCAGGTCGACGTGCCCGACGGGCAGTTCTTGCGGGCTGGATAGCGTGAAGTCCACGCCTCGCGTGCGGGTGTCGATGCCGTTCGCGAAGAGATTGATGCCGGTGGTGCCGGTGGCGATCACCTTAGGGTCGATGGAGAGTCCGCTGGCGGCGATCGCGGCGGTCACGTTCTCGGCGCCGGCGAAGGCTACGCCGTTGCTCTGGCCATTGATGTTGCCGCTGGCGACGATGCGGTTCGTGACCAGGATCTGGTAAAGATCGATCGTCGCCGTGAGGTTGTCCAGCGGACGCAGCACGATACCGAAACTGAGGTTCGTGGAGCGTTCGGGTTTTAGTCCGCCGCCCAATCCCAGTAGGCTGGTGCCCGGTCCGTCCGGCGCCAGCTGTACGAAGGCGGTGGTAGGACCCACGTTGACGTTGGTGTAGTGCTCTTCGGACAGGGTAGGCGCGCGGAAGCCGGAGCTGATGGTGCCACGCACCGCGAACCTCGGGTCTAAATCATACCGGGCCGTGAACTTGCCCACGGTGGCGCTGCCAAAATCCGAATAGTCCTCGTAGCGCCCGGCAACATCCACCTTCAGCCCCGTGATGGGCGTCGCGGCCAGGTCGATATAACCGGCGTCGCTATGGCGTGCGGCATTGGTTGCCAGGACCGATGAGTAGCCGGGGAAGGACTGCGCGCCGCCGCCGATGTAGGAGTTCCGCTCGCCCGGCCCCAGTACCCAAGTCTCGCGGCGGTGCTCGCCGCCGAAGGCCACGGTCACGGGGCCGGCCATCCCCAGGTTGAAGTCCTTGGTGATGTCGAGGGTGGTGGTGGACTGCGTGGAGATGAACTTGCCATCGTAGAAGTTAGTGGGTGTAGAGCCGGTGTCGGCGTACAGCGTGGCGTTCGCCGAATCGATAGTGTAGACCTTCAGGTGGTCTTCGCCGTACGCCTGGGCGAGATCCCACGTCCAGTCGGCGATCGCGCCCTTTACGCCTGCGACCAGCTGGAAGTCGTTCTCCTTGCTCTGCTCGAGCGGGTTGAAGCCCAGCGGGAAGGGGTAGGTCACTATGGTCGTGCCGGCGGTTGGCGGCGTGAGGCCATCGGCCGCCGCCGATGCCGCGGCTGTCGTTGGATCGTAGACGATCTTGTTGGGAACGCGATAGTTCTCATAGGACTTCGCGTCCTTGGTGCCGTAGGTGCCGTTGCTGTAGGCCTCGATGTCGCCGGGTAGTTGGATCCCGGCGTTGAAGCCCACGAGCTTGAAGTGGGTTTCGGCATCGCCCTGGATATGGTTGATGAGGGGATAGCCGGGTGCCAGGGGGATGTTGGTGTTGGGATACCCATAACCGTTGCTCGCGGGGTCCGTCCAATACGAGGGCGTCGTGCGCGGATCCAGGTTGCCGCGGTCGGTGTGGCCGTGGTTGGAGACCTGCGCGGTCAGGTTGATGAAGGAATTCTCTACCGGCGCGAAACCCGCGTTGGCGTTGACATTGGTCGTCGAGCCGCCGCCGTCGAAGAAGCCGCCATAGGTGGCGTCGATCGAACCGCCGGAGGGGTTCTTCTTGAGGATGAAGTTGATGACGCCCGCGATGGCGTCGGAGCCGTATTGAGCCGCGGCGCCGTCGGTCAACACCTCGATGTGGTCGATGGCGGCCATGGGGATGAAGTTCAGATCCACGCCGGCGCCGCCCGAATAGGCCGACCCGCCGTCAATGGCGAGGCTGGCCGTGGTGTGGCGGCGCTTGCCGTCCACGAGCACTAGCACGTGGTTGGGGGAGAGGCCGCGCAACCGGGCCTGCAGCGTCTGGTTCGCCATGTCGAAGCCAAAGGCCTGTGCCTGGAAAGAGGGCACGAGCTGCGCGAGGGCATCGATCAGGTTGGTCTTGCCGGTGGCCTGCAGCGCATCTCCACTGATGATCTGAATGGGCGCCGCGCTCTCGGCCGCGGCAATGCCTTTCTGGCGCGTCCCGGTGACAATGACTTCGCTTTCCCCGTTCGAAACCCCTGCGTCGGCAGCAGCGTCCGCGGCTGCATCTGCAGCCCGCGCCCCCGCTGCACCGAAAATAGCCGCCGCGACCGCGGCGGCAATTGAGGAGGTCTTTTTAGTGTTTGATAGCATCTAGTTTCTCCCTGGTAATTGTCGATAGAGCGCAGTCCCCCCTCCCCCTCGCCAGAGAAAACTGTGCTTCCAGGTGTCCGGATCAGCGTCGCGGCGCCGCTCTTCATCGTTATTCGAACGGCACAACCGAAGTCCGGAGGACCTGGGATAGCCTGCTACCTGCAATAATTCGGCCAGGATGTGTGTTCGCGGCGTCGCCGGTGCGTGGTGGCCGTTGTTAGGGAGGCCTCGGTGCGGCAAAAGTTGTTGGATTAACGAGGAGTTAGGCGCGCGGTGATAATGCGATAACAGCGCCGTCGTGACTGTCGGCTTTACACCACGCCCGGCGTCTCGGGGTGGTGCGGCGAGCTTGTCGTGATACATAACTGATCACGATTTCGCCACGTTGCCTCAAGTTGGAGCAGGGCGGCTGGACACAGTGGCCGTTAGTCTCGGGCCTCGAACGCCCTGACTCGAGGCATCTGCTGCGCAGCGCCCCAATATAGGGCTGCCCTACATCCTGAGGAGCCGCACGCTCGTCACGGCCAACACTGCGCCGATTCAGTGAGCCAACATGCTTTCCGCGTTTGCCATCAGGCGATCCAGACTTGCCTTGAACGCCGCCTTGTCGATGCCATCCAGCAAACGCGTCTCGCGTGCCGCGGCCAGCGGCCGCACTTGTTCGAGCAGGGTACGACCTTTCGCGGACAGCGCGACGACGGTAAGGCGCGAGTCTTGGCGATTGCTTTTTCGCGTGACCAACCCGGAGGTTTCCAGATGGCGCAGGGACCGGCTGACCCACGCCTTGTCGACGTGCGCTCGTCTGGCAATCTCGTTCACGGTGACGCCCTCCGCTCCATCCAGGAGATTCATCAGGCGAAGATCGGTATTGCGGAGCCCGACTCTTGCCTCGATCGTTTGCGTCGCCAGACGGGCGACGACCTCGGCAATCCGGACGATTCGAACGGCAACGAGATCTTCGAGCGACTTGGTGGCCGCATCGCTCTCGGGATCGGCAATTCTCAGGCGTCGGTTCTTCTGCATAGGCGCTGCGCGGATCTTGTTGTCAAAGCAATGATGTGTTGACAACAAGTATCTGCCGGTCGCAAGCTCGCGTCAATCGCACGGGGGCTCCATGCAGCATTCCAAGCACACCTGGCCCGAATCACCCTGGTTCAGGGGCGTCAATGCGCCATCTCGGATCGAGGCGGACGTCAACGACCTGGACGTGGTCGGCACGATCCCGGCGGAGATCGACGGGGCGTTCTATCGCGTGGCTGCGGATCACCAGTTCCCACCGCGCTTCGCGAACGATGTACCGTTCAACGGCGACGGCATGGTATCGATGTTCCGCTTTCACGACGGGCGTGTGCATCTGAAGACGCGCTACGTGCAGACTGACCGGTTCAAGGCCGAGCGCGCCGCGGGCCGGGCGCTGTTCGTCAGATATCGGAATAAGTGGACCGACGATCCGTCCGTCGCCGGAATGAACCGCAATCTGGCCAACACCAACGTGCTCATCCATCACGGCGTGTTGCTCGCCTTGCGAGAGGACAGTCCGCCGGTCGCGCTCGATCCGGTCACACTACAGACCCTCGGTAACTGGGATTTCCACGGCACGCTTCCGGGACCTACCTGTTCCGCCCACTGCAAGCTCGATCCGCACACCGGCAATCTGGTGGGATTCGGCTTTGGCGCCAAAGGCGACTTCAGTCGCGATGTCGTCTATTTCGAGGTCAATCCGCAGGGCCGGGTGATCCACGCAGCCTGGTTCCAGATGCCGTACTTCGCCGAGCAACACGATTGCGGCATCACTCGAAACTACATCGTCTTCCCCGTTGTGCCGATCATGGGCGCAGGGGAGGAGGGGCTGAAGAAGGGACTGACCTACTATGGATGGGACCCGAAGCGCGAAATCCATCTTGGCGTGCTGCCTCGGTTCGGTCGCGGCGATCAGATCCGCTGGTTCACAGCGCCCAACCAGTTCACGAGTCACGTCATGAATGCCTGGGAAGAGGGTGGGCGAGTCCATTTCGATACGTGCGTGTCGCCAGGCAACTTGTTTCCATTCTTCCCGGAGTTCGGCAAGCCATTCGATCCGTCCGGCATGTCGGTGAAGCTCACGCGATGGACCGTAAACCTCGACTCCGGCGACGCGGGCTTCGAACGCGTAACGACTCTCACTGACTTCATAGGCGAGTTCCCACGCAACGATGACCGCTTTCAAGGGAAGCCTTATCGGCATGGTTGGCTGCTCGGCTTCTCCGGCCCGCGAAACAGCCTGGGCCACGTGGATCTTCATGAGGGCCGTACCGAAGTGTGGAGCGCGCCCGCGACGCACCCCGTGATGGAGCCCTGTTTCATCCCACGTTCGCCGGATGCTCCGGAAGGTGACGGCTGGATCGTGCAGGCACTGACCAATGGCGAGACTAGCCTGACCGAGCTGAATCTATTCGAAGCCACCAACATAGCGCGCGGCCCGCTCGCGACGGTGAAATTGCCGGTGCGGCTCAGGCCCGCGTATCACGGCAGCTGGGCCGAAAGTGCTCGCGTGAAGCCCGCGCGACTGAATGGAGAGGGGTGAAGATGTGTTGAATTACAACGAATACGAAGCGCTGTTCAATTCCGGTGACGACGCGGCACTGGTCGCAACGTACTTCGATGATGATGTCGTTTTCAGCGGCGGCGCCCGTGACTACCGCGGCAAGGCTCAACTCGAGGCGTTCCTCGACTGGGCGCACGACGGCGTCCGGGAGGTCATGCGTCCGCAAAACGTATTACAGAACGAAGATAGTGTCTTCGCTGAAGTAGACATGGACTTCCATGCCAGCAAGGAGCGTCCGGAGTTTCCATTCGGGCACCTGCGCGCGGGCGATCTTGTTACGGTGAAGTTCTTCGTGACCTACCGTCTCCGCGGCGGCAAGGTCGTGGAGCTCAAGTCGATGACCTGGCCGCCCGGCAAGGGTGTCACGCAGCTACCGCGGCTGGGAGCTCATCCGAGCCAGGTGGCCGCCTTCCGTGCGTATACGGCGGCATTCAGCGGCGCGGACTTCGAGCGGTTCCCGCGCTTCTACACGGAGGATGTGTTGCTCGAGCTGGGATCGGTGCCGCCGATCAAGGGTCGCCAAGGAATCATTGACTTCTACCGCCCCATGTTTGAGCGCGTGCGCGAACAGCTCACCATAAACAGCGTGCGCGCGACCGATGCCACGATCGAACTCGACGCCGTCACTCGCTTCACGGCGATTCAGGACGCACCGGATTTTGTCGTCGGCGCATTGAAGTCCGGCGATTACATCGAAGGGCGCGTGCTCGTGAGTTACCAGCTGCGCGACGGATTGATCGCCAGAATCTCGGTCCGTCGCGGTGGCGAGATGGTCAAACATTCCGCGGCAGCAGCGCCATGAGCGAATGCTTTCAGAATGCCTTTTTTTAAGCCAGCCGCCGCTGTCTGGTAGCCTTCTTCGGAGCGGCTCGTGCGGTGCGTTTGTTTTTCTTGAGGCTGTTTCGCAGCGCTTCCATTAGATCGATCACCTGGGCTTTGGGCCGATCCGACTCGGGCAGCTTTTCCGCCTCCAGCGAGTGAGTTTGTTTCTTCTTGATCTTTTCTTTGACACGCTGGAGCAGGTCGTCTCGATAGGTATCTTTGAACTGATTCGGCTTGAAGGGCGCGGACATTCCTTCCACCAACTGCTTGGCCATCGTCAACTCCGCAGCGCTGATTGCTGCGGATTTGCCCGCACCCTCGTCGTTATTGACGGAAACGGGCGGTAGCACCTCGTTCGGAAATCGGAGCGTCAGCAGCACCAGGGCGTCGTCGTTGGGCGCAACAACGCAAAGGTGCTGTCGGCCTCGCATGACAAATGTTGCCACCGCCACCTTTTTTGTCGCTTGCAGAGCCCGTCGCAGCAATGAATAGACTTTCTGGCCGCCTTTGCTGGGAGTCAGGTAATACGGTGTCGAGAAATACAGCGGCGGGATCTGGTCGGCGTCCGTAAAACTCGCGATCTCGATGGTTTCCGAGGCCTTCACGTTCGCGTGCTTGAAGTCGGCGTCCGATAGCGCCACGTATTGTCCCTTCTTGTACTCATACCCCTTGACGATATGCGGCCAGTCGACTTCTTTCCCCGTCACTTTATTGATGCGGTGATACCCCACCGGCGCGAAGTCGCGGCTATCCAGCAGGTGCATCGGCAAGGTGTTGTCTTTGGATGCGGAAAACAGGTTCACCGGGACGTAGATCAGGCCAAAGGAAATGGCACCACGCCAAAGAGATCGCGGCATAAGGTTTACGTCCTTCGCGGCTGAGCCGCCTGCAGTAGCGGAGACTCTGGCACCGTCCGAATGAGAGGTAGGCGAACAGTGAATGTGCTGCCGTGTCCGCTGCCCTCACTCGCGACCGAGACTGTCCCCTGATGCATTTCAACAAGCTTGCGAACGATTGAGAGCCCGATGCACTCTACGCGCATTTGTAACGAGTTATGGGTAATCCACGCGAACGCTCTCCGGCGGGCCGAGATAACTGTCACGCACGCCACCAAAATCCACGACGATTCGCTCTAACACCACGCCTGGATCGATCATCCAAAACTTCAGGACATGAGCGCCTTTTCCAAGGAGCTCATGGGTGCTGACAACCTTGCGCGCACCATCCAGCACGGAGCGCGCCCACTCAGCCTGGGAGCTGTCAACAGTGAGAGCCAGATCCACTATCTGAGGCGGCTCTGCGTCGAACGATACCGCCGCGCGCAACCCGCGCCCCGGAACGAACGCAAGCGTTGGAGCTAGTGTCAGCTCGACGTTCGCCTCGCCGGTCGACGTCGTATACAGGGGATATTCAAGCCGCGGTGAAGCTTGCGAAAGCTCGTGACGGGCCGCGGTCGCCGGAATCGGCATGACCCCGCCAGCGGTTCTGCCGAAGCCGGGCAGCGTCTGCCAGGAAATGTCTTCGCTGGCGACAGCGTTTGCGAAGTGTGCGGCTTCGATTGCAATGTAGCCGTCGCTTTCGACGTAACTTCCGGGAGCAATGAGCAACGATGACGGCTGTTTGACTACAGGCGCTGCGATGACGACACGCCCACCATCGGTTCCCTGAATCTGGATGCTGGCGTCGGTGTGGCCCTCGGGTGCTGCTGCCCAGTCGACGTTCACTTCCAAACGCAAATCGGCAGCGTCGGTGATTTCGCCTTTGGAGGGAGAGACGTGCAGCCAAGGCGTGCTCGTTGTGACGGTAAAGCCGACTTGTGCACGTCCACGGTTGAAGACCTCCAGCCACCTTCGTGTGCGTACAAACTGATCCAACTGCGGCAGCTTCGGTGCCTTCGTGCCCTCGACATACGGTGGCCAACCGGGCGTGCTGCCTTCCAAAGCGACCCCAAACTCGCCCCGCTCGGTCACTTGAATCTCACTCACGGCGGGCATGGTATTACGGGCGGGATCCTTCCAGGTCGTGTAGCCGAGATGTGTCTGATCGGCAAAATGGCGCCATCGGCCGCCGGCGAGCTCTTCGTTGAAGCGACGTGAGAGTGCTTCGTCCGCGCGGAACAGCTCGCGGACTCGTTCCGCAGTCGTGTTGGTTGAACTCCTCCCTTGCGCTGCGTACAGGCGATTCAGTCCGGCGGTGACATAAATCTCGTTGACCGTGGCGGAAGCACGAATCGGCCAAAGTACCAGCTGAAAAAAAGCGTCGCGGCTTGTGGATGGAAGCCGCGCACTCACACGTTCCGCACGGGCGACCAGGGTGTTCCAATCTGCAATGACATGTTGCGCTTCGTCGTAGTTCACCAGGCTGAACGTGTCAGGTGTAAGCGACTCGGGTTTGCGCCTGCCATTGAATTTTGTGTAGGCCGTGACCAACGCGGCGATCTCGTCAGATTGAGCGGCGCCGAACTCACGCGTGGCCCATAGTTTGGCGAATTCGGGGAGTCGCTCATACGGCCACGCAGCGGGTGCCCACGCGTAGGTCAGAAAGAACTCCGTCGGAAACTCCAGCGGCTTGAGATCGCCGACATTCACGATCCAGATCCGATCGGCCCCGTATTGCCAGGCAAGGTGCATCTGCTCCCATACCTTGGAGACTGGAATGGTATTGAGCCACTTATACGAGCGCGGTCCACCGACATAGTCAAAGTGGTAATACACGCCGGCGCCACCGGGGCGCTTGCGCTCCTCCGGCGTCGGTAACCTGCGAATGTTGCCCCAATTGTCGTCGCACCAAAGTAAAGTCACATCCTCGGGCACCCGCATTCCCTTCTCGTAATACTCCTGCACCTCTTTGTACAGCGCCCAGAGTTGCGGAATGCGCGTGACATCCGGATTCATTTCCCTGGCAAGGATCGAGCGCTGCTCGGTAACGATTTTCTGCAGCAGATCCACATTCGCGGCCTCACTCATCGGTTCGTCACCGTCGCCGCGCATGCCGAGGGTCACGATGCTTTCGAACGAGCGATTGCGCCTGATCCCATCAGCCCAGAAGCGCGACAGGGTTGCGGTGTTTGACTGATAGTTCCACGGGCCGCTGCCATGCCGCTTCCATTCCTGCTGGGAGCGCAACATCGGCTCGTGATGAGAAGTTCCCATGACAATACCGTACTCGTCCGCCATGCGAGCATTGTCCGGATCATCTTCATTGAAGGCGTTGGCCCACATTGCAGGCCACAGGTAATTTGCACGTAACCGCAGCAGTAATTCGAACACTCGCGCATAGAAGTGGCTGTTGAGCCCGCCGAATTTCTCCTTGGCCCAACCTGTGAGTTCCGGCGCTTCGTCATTGAGAAAGATGCCGCGGTACTTGATCGCGGGCCTGCCCACGATGTGCGCTTCCGGCATTACCTGAAGAGTTTCATGCCTCGGTATAGGAACGTCGGCCCACCAGTACCATGGCGACACGCCAATCTGCTGAGACAGATCGTAGATTCCGTAGATCGTGCCGCGCTTATCACTGCCGACGATCACCAGCGCCTGATCGACTCCGGGAAAGGGCTTCGTGACCACCTGCATGAGGTGCGCCTCCCAAGCTCCCCGGATAGCAGAGACGTCGAGCGATCCTTGCGAGACGAGTCGATCGATGTACTTGCTGCGACCCAGTGTTCCCACCAACACCACCGCCGCGTTCGATGCGGGAGGTGCTTCGGCCAGCGACGGCGAATGCCCCGCCACGCGCCCGACGTCAGCCTGTAAGTCTCGGGCTGCCCGGAGCACACCAGGCCAGTCGCTTTTGTCGACCACCAACGCCGCGGCAGCGCTTCTTTCGGCAAGGGGGAAGGCGCCGGCTGTCGGTACGAAACGCACACGGGATGGATCGCCAAGTGCCGCTCGAGCCGGGTTCCGCGCGCTGCCAACAAAGAGAAGAGCCAGGGTAAACAAGAGCGCGCGGACGGGCATACCTATAGTCCTCGAGAAACGCGATTCGCAAGGCCTTTATGATAGCGCTACCGTCGCGACTAACGAACCCCAAACGCGCTCTTCTGATAAATTCCGCCGCCTCTGACGCCACCAACCGCTCCATCTCCGGGATTCCCATGTCACGTCGATCGATGCAATCACTGATTCCCGCCGTCGTCGTGGGCCTCATGCTCGCCGCGTCGTCCGCGTCTTTCGCCGAGTCGACCCCCGAGTATCACGTCACCCGTACCGTAGCCCTAGGCGCACCGGATCGCTGGGACTATGTCATTTTCGATCCGGCTTCCGGTCGGGTCTATGTGGCACACGGTGATGAGGTCACCGTGGTGGACGGAAAAAGCGGTGACATTGTCGGACACGTCAAGGGTCTCCCGGGGGGGACGCACGGCGTCGCCCTGGCTACCTCGCTTGGTATCGGCTTCACGGACGACGGTGAAGCCGGACAGGCCGCCTCGTTCGACCTCACCAGCCTGTCGGTAAAGACCAGGATCAAGGCGGCCGAGGATGCGGACGCGATTGCCTTCGATCCCTCCAGCGGACATGTGTTTGTCATAAATGGCGACACCGGCACCATCACGGTCATCGAACCCAAGACCAACGCCGTGGTCGCCACTATCCAGGGCGGCGGCAAGCTCGAATACGCGGTTCCCAGTGGAACCGGCCAGCTCTATGTCAACGGAGCAGGTCAGAAAGAGGTCTTGAGAGTCGACACCCGAAGCAATCGTGTCGCTGCGCGCTGGCCGGTCCCCGACTGTACCAGCCCTCACGGCCTGGCTCTCGACCCCACCACACACCGGCTCTTCGTGAGTTGCCTCAACAACATTCTCACGGTCGTCGATTCAGACAGCGGCAAGGTCGTTACGAAACTGCCTATCGGTAGCGGCAGCGACGCAGTGGTATTCGACCCCAAACGCAAGCTGATTTTCAGCTCCAACGGACGCGACGGCACGCTGTCGATCATCGAGGAGCGGGACGCCCAGACCTTCGTGTCGTTGGGCAGTATGAAGACCGCCCTCAGTGCACGCACCATGGGTATTGATCCTGCGACCGGGCGTATTTACCTCGCGGCCGCAGATGTCGACCCCAGCACTACCGGGCAGAAGCGTCCAGCCATCGTGCCCGGCTCGCTGAAGCTGTTGATACTCGATCCCGCCCACTGAGTGTCGACTCAGTCAGTCTGGATTCCATCATGATGTTAGTTTTCTCGAGCCATGCAATGAAACAGTAACACTGCTCTGCGATTCTGCGTCGCCGCAATTGTATTACGGGACGCTGTTAGTTATGACCTTTCGCAGATCTGTGTCGCCGGCAGGCGCTTCCGCCGCCGTGTTAGTCGGAATCCTCGCATCGAGCTCCGTAGCCGCCGCGGCCGCCGCAACCGAGAGCGACGCCGCCAGTTCCACCTCCGACTCGGCAGGGGCGCCAACGCCGGCCGACGCCAACGGCAATCCTTCCGCGCTCGAGCAAGTCACCGTCCTCGGACAGCGCACGACTCCGGAGATCGCGCGGGCCGCGCAGGAGCAGGCGCTCAATCTCATCAACCTCACCACGGCCGAAGAGATGCAGAAGCTGCCGGACGTCAACACCGGAGAGGCGATACGGCGCGTCCCCGGCATTTCACTGGAGACCGACACCGGAGAGGGCCGTTACATCAACATCCGGGGACTCGACGCGGACCTCAACAGCACGACCTTCGGCGGCCTGAGATTGCCACCCACCAACAACAGCTCACCCTCGGGTGCCGGCCGGGCCGTGGCGTTCGACTCCATTCCCATCGGTTTCGTCGGCGCGATCAAAGTCACCAAATCCAACTTACCCGAGCAGGACGCCGAAGCGCTGGGCGGTACGATCGACATCACGCCGAAGACGGCCCCCACGGACGGCAAGCCGTTTGCCGACATCAAGCTGGGTACGGGCGAGGAACTGCTGCGGCACACTTGGATCACGGACATCGCGGGTACTGCCGGTACGCGCTTCGGCGGTAGTGGCGGCTACCAGCCTTTCAGCGTACTGGTGACCGCTTCGACTTACGACGATCGCCGCGGCGTCGACGATGCGGAGGCGGGTTTCGTCGATAACCAGGCGGGTGGGACTCCGGACAAGGCATTCGCCGGATTCGAGCAGCGCTACTATCAATACCATCGCGAGCGGCACGGCTATGGAGCCGATCTGGGCTTCACGCCGGACGACAACAACCAGTTCTTCGCGCGCTATTACGACGCCGGGTACTCGGAAACCGTGCAGCGCAATCGGCTCATCTGGAATTACACCGGCACACCGGCGGTGGCCCCGAACGATCCGAGCGGATTCGTTCAAACCGCGAAGTTCACCAAGGCGCTGCGCGATGAGAAGGAGTATCTCGATTCCAGAGTCGCCGAAGTGGGCGGCAAGAGCCTGTTTGGCGCTAACACCCTCGACTATCACGTGGGCTACACCAAGGGCACGTACTACAAGCCCTACGACTACAACTCGAGCTTCGACAACTCGGCGAGTGCCAACGTCTTCTACGACAATACGACGTTGCCGAACTGGCCGGTCGTCAGGACCCTGCCAGGCACGGCCTCGAACGGAACGGTGACCGTGAACCCGTTCGACCCGGCAGGCTACGCGCTGACGGGTCTCAGCACTCAGTCACAGCACTCGAACGACCACGAATGGGGGATTGGCGCGAATCTGGCCCTCCCGACGCACTTCACGGAGCACGCGGACGAGGAATTCAAGTTCGGGCTCAACGCCCGGCTGCGCAACAAGACCGGCGACCAGAGCTCCTCGTCCGTGACATCGGTGCAGACGCTGCCGCTGGCCTCCGTAGCCGCCGGACCCAACATCATCTATTACCAGGATCACTACTCCAACGGACCTCAGATCGATGCCGGTCCATTGCGCGCCCTCTACGCTGCCGCCCTGGCTTCTGGGAACATAACAGGAGACCCGATCGGTAACGCGTTGGCCTCGGTCCACGACAAAGAGAACGTGTACGCGGCCTATGGCCAGTACCAGTTCGGCTTCGGAGCGCTCGATGTCGTCACCGGGGTGCGTGTCGAGAGAACCGCGGCGACCTACGCCGGCTTCGAGTCCGACACTTCCGGATCGGCCGTGAGCGCCGTGTGCCCGATCCTCGATCCTGTCAACAACCCCACGACCCGCGTGTGTCCGGTATCGAACCCCAGAAATTACACGAACGTCTTTCCAAGCCTGCAGACCCGCTACGAGCTGCAGCCCGACCTGGTCGCGCGCGCCGCGATCTCATCCACGATCGCTCGCCCCGGTTTCCAGCAGGTCACCGCCTCCACGACGGTCGACAATGGTGGGAACATTGTGACGGGTAACCCGAACCTCAAGCCCACCACGGCTACAGCGCTTGACCTCGCGCTCGAGAAATACCTGTCCCACGCCGGTATCGCATCGGCGGGTTTCTTCGCCAAGGACATCAAGGATTACATCGTCAAGAACGTCTCTCAGCAGGCCGGTGGCGCGCAGAAGACGGAAGGCAACCTGGGAATCGTCGACCTGATCAGCTTCGCTAACGCTCCCACATCGCATCTGTACGGCTTCGAGACGAATTACGTGCAGTACTTCCGCGATTTGTTGCCGGGCCCCCTGGCTGGGCTCGGCGTCTCCGCGAACTGGACGTGGGTGGACTCGTCGTACCGCATCCCGGTCGCTGACCCCGTCACCAACCTGACCACCCAATCGCGCACATCGGTGCTGCCGTCCACGTCCCGCAATACGGCCAATGCGGAATTGCTCTACGACATGTACGGATTGAATCTCACGCTAGGTGCCTACTACACCAGCAAGAACATCTTCGGCGTGGGTAATACGGCCGCGCTCGATATCTGGACCCAGGAGCGTTTCTCGGTGGATTTCGGCAGTCAGTACCGCGTCACACAGGCTTTCAATGTCTATTTCAACCTGAAAAATCTCACCAACACACCCCTGAAACTCACCGAAGGCCCTGGCGAGGACCGCATCATCCAGCGCGAGTTCTACGGCTTGACCGTACAGTTCGGCGGGAACTACAAATTCTAATGCCTCACCGCCAGGTACACGCTGCTCCAGAGCTGCGCCGCATTCGACTCATCGGCATCTGTGCCGCTGGCTCCGAACGGCGCGATCCGGTAGCGGCCGCCCTCGAAACGCCAACTCCACAACTCCGAGCTCCGTACCGATTGCGTGGCCGCGATGGCTCGCCAGAGTGTTTGTTGCGCGGCCAGCAGATGCTGCCTCACGGACTTCGGCAGGTCGGTGCGCTCGAGTTGCCGTGCGAGGCCGCTGGCGAACAGGGCTTGTTGCCACGACCAGACAACCGTGCCGTGATAGGCGTGATTCGTAAACCGTGCCTTGACGGCGTCAGCTGCGAAGACGGGATTGGCCACGACCATACCGGCATCGGTCATTAGCCCGAGTGGAAAGGGCCGAATCACGCTTGCTACGGCCCGATCGAGAGCTGCTGGCGAGGGCATGGCGAACAGAAGCTCGAGTGTTTCGTCGGAATTGACAATCGGCACTGGCTTACCGGAGGCATCGAGTGAAATAGCGTGAAAGCTGACAGAATCTGCGCCGAGCGCAGCCAGCGCGGCAGCAGCCGGCACACCGATCTGCCGGGCATACGAATCGACAGCGGCGTGAGCGCTTGCGTTGTCGATTGTCATGTTGAACAGACCTGGCGCGTGCGTATGCCAGGTTCTCGCATCGGCGGCCGCATGGCTGAGGAGCTTGCGATCGCCGGCCGCGAGAAAGGGATCCAACAGGCCGCTCTCGAGAAGGCGCGTGGTGGCCTCGAGCGCCGCCGGCACCATCACAGCATTGACATCGTACGGGTAACGTCCACCCCCTATCCCGTCCTCACTGTCGCGCCATTGGCCGGTTGCACGTCCCGGTTTCAGTCCGACCAGGTTCCCGTAGTGGGGATCCGTGGCAAAGTTCGCGGCACTCTTGGCGACCAGGCGCAGATTGCGGATCAACGCCTGGCCCGCCGAAGTCCGCGTGCTGCCGTAGGCCCCAACATCGTCGTGCAGATAGGCGGAAGCGCGCTTTTTCCCCTCGGGATCATCAAGGAGATAGGCCGCTATAACAGGCGCCAGCAGATAATTTCCGTCAATCATCCCATAGTCGAAAATCGGTGCGTCGCTGAGGGAACCATCCTGCCTTTTGTGGCTGAGTACGGCGAATTCTCCAATGGCTTCCTCGTGCGCCACCTCGCCATCGCTTGCCAGGCGCGCCAGCACGGCGCGCAGTGCCGCCTCGCTTGCCTCTGGCGCGAGGACCGGCATCAGGAGCCGCACTGACATCAAGGTGTCGCGGCCGAAATAGGTGTTGAAGCGCCACGAGCCCGCGAGGAATTTTTCCTTATAGCTGAGAAAGGTCAGGGTTTCTCTGGCCCGCTCGTCCTGACTTTCCTTGCCGTTGAGGAGCTCGGTTCCGGACAGCGGCGTCAAGGGGACGTCCCCACTGAGGGCGGTGACGCGTAGTTTGATCCGCCCGTCGGCACCGGCCGCCGAAATCCGCCCGTCCGCCAGCAACCTGCCGTCAATGACTTCAACCACCAGGCGATAGCCGGCAGCCCCGTCGAGTCGGTTGCGCGCCCAGGTGAGGGTATTTCCCGAAGCCTCGGGGCGAACCACGACTTCCCCCGGCACGGTTCCCAGGGACTGATAGTCCCGCAGAACCCGTACACTCGAGAGAACGGCTTCCTTAGGCGCCAGGCTCTTCGCCGCGATCGAGGTCTCGAAGCGGATCCCATAAAGGGGACGTCCCGCGGAATCTCGGCCAACCAGCGCCGTGGGCGCGGAGTCAACAACCCACTCCGCTGCAGCCTCCTGCCGCTTAAACCACAATCCGACGCCGCCGTTCCCCGCAGGAAAGGCGACCAGGATGCGGGGATCCTGCCCTGAGCGCAGCACCAGGTGTGCCGCGGTCTTGCCGTCACGCAGGAAATAATTGAGATTCCGTCCCTCCCTGACCTCAAAGTGAAACGGAGCCTCCTGAGCCGCCGCCGCCGCCGCGGGCAGCGAACCAAACAAAAGAACGGCGCACAGAGCAGCTGAGCGGAATAACGTCAGCATGGGAAGTCTAAGACGGTCTCGATTGTTTGCGGATGTAGTCCTCATGCCGTGTCATTGACCGCAGCGCCGTGGCGATCTGCTGCTCGATGCGTGCGAGGTGTGCCCGGTTCTCCTCGGCAGAAATGGTATCGACGAGAGGATTGTAGTCGGTCGGCTCCAGCCCTTGTCCCATCATGACAGCGAACCAACTGGCTTCCTTGAAGAGTTCGTCCGTCGCCAGCACGATCCGGCCGGTGTGGGTGAAGTGCGCTATCTTGTCAGTCACTGCATCGGGTAAGGACATGTGTTGACAATATTCCCACATCGGCTCCGATCGGCCCGCCGAGCGGTGATAGTGCAGTACTAGGAAGTCGCGGACCGACTCGACATCCGCGTCAAAAACGCGGTTGAACTGTTCGGCTGTCTCCGGGTAACAGTCGCGCGTGGGAAAGAGCGACAGCAGTTTGGCGATTCCACTTTGTATGAGGTGAATGCTCGTCGATTCCAACGGCTCGAGAAATCCGCTCGACAAGCCGATGGCGACGACATTCTTGTGCCACGCCTTGCGGCGCCGACCCGCCAGAAAACGAATGGGTCGGGGCTCGGCGAGCGCGCGGCTGTCGAGATGCGAGCGCAAGCCCTCCGCAGCCTGTTCGTCACTCCAGAACTTGCTGCTGTAGACCATCCCGTTGCCGGTGCGGTGCTGCAGGGGAATGCGCCATTGCCATCCCGCGGCATGCGCAGTTGAGCGCGTGTGGGGAATCGGGTCCGCCACTCGCTCGGTCGGTACTGCCAGGGCTCGATCGCAAGGAAGCCAATGAGACCAGTCATCGAACCCGGCGTGGAGAGTCCCTTCTATCAGTAGCGCGCGCAGACCGGAGCAGTCGATGAACAGATCGCCTTCGATGAGCTCGTCCCGATGGGTTGTCAGCGAGGTGATGAAGCCCGATTCTGGATCCTGCGTGACCCGGGTGACTTTGCCTTCGACGCGCCGCACCCCTTTCGCTTCGCAGCGGCGGCGTAAGCAGGCAGCGTATAGGCTGGCGTCAAAATGGTAGGCGTAGCCGAGCGTTGCCAGGATGGAATTCGGATCATTGCTCGGCGGAGCAAATTTGCTCGCCCAGGCTGCCTGCGTGGTCAGGGAATAAGCCGTGTGACTCTGCGTCGCGCCGGCCAACTTCGCCCGGATCCAACGGTGATAGAACATCGAGGCGTCGTGTGGGCCGCCGTAGCGTCCAAACGGGTGGAAATACCGGCTGCCGTCACCATTCCAGTTGACGAACTCGATACCGAGCTTATAGGTCGCCTGGGTCTCACGGAGGAGGTCGGCCTCGTTGAGGTCGATCAGCCTGTTGAACCAATGGATGGTCGGAATCGTGGCCTCACCCACACCGATGGTACCGATCTCCTCGGACTCGATCAGGGTGAGTGTGAATTGCGGCGGCGAGTTGACCTTGGCCAGGGCGGCCGCCGTCATCCAGCCGGCGGTCCCCCCTCCCAGAATGACGATCTTGCGGATACGCCGGTCAGGCATGTGCGCGCTTACCGCATCTCCTTCAATCAAACCGGTAAGTCAGAGAGACCAGGCCCGTCGGCCCCACGATACCACGGCCGTAGAAGTACCCGTTCACGATTTGCTGGGTGAAACCCTGGCGCGGATTGCCTTCGGTCAGTCCGAGGACGTTGGTCACATTGACCACACTGACATTCAGGGCGAGGTTCCGGGTGATGTTGCAGATGGCGCCGACCGACAGGACTCCGTACCCCGGCAAGGCGACCTGGTTACCGTTATCCGCAAAGATGCGGCCGATGTGCTGGTAGTTCAGATAGACCTGGCCATAGTGCCCGGGCAAGTCATAGGCCGGCGTCAGCGTATACATCAGGTTGGGCGTGCGCCCCGGTGTCTTGCCGTTATAGAAGGCGTCCGCCTCCTGCGCGACGATCGTATTGACGATGTTTGTGGCGCCCGTCGAGACGTTGCTGAACGTCGGGTCCTGGTAGGTCGCCTGGGCATGCAGCGAGAAGGCATGTAGCGGCTCGAACTCGGGCCGATAGGTGGCATCGAGGTCGACACCGTTGCCGTCCGAGTTGCCGAAAAAGCCCAGGTTCAGGTTGGGGTTGGCCGGATCGACGCCGCCACCCCAGGTCTGGTTGTCGAACTGGGTGCGGAATCCCCGCAGGGTGCCGACGAGCCCGTAGTCGGCGAAGGTCACACCGGCCTCGTACAGCACGATGCCCGTAGGGTGGGGATTGAGACCCTGGGTCTGGTAGCCCTTCTCGTAGCGGGCGTAGGCCGATAGATTCGGCGAGAGGGTGTAGTTGAGGCCGGCGGTCCAGTTGACCGGATTTTCCGATCCGGACGAATAGTTGAACGTGCCGTTGAAAGCGTTGGGGTTGGTCTGGTTCACCCCCTGGATCCCAGGCGGAATCGCCAGGCTCGAGCTGTTACCGGCGGCGGCCGTCTCGCTCTCGTGCTCGTAGCGCACCCCGAAGTCGAAGTGCAGCTTCTTGTTCCAGGTGAACTCGTTGTTGATGTAGACCGATTGCGAGTTCTGGTTGTAGTAGCTGATGCCCGCGCCCCAGTCGCCGTAGCTGACCAGGCCGTTGTTGGTCAGGGTGCCGAGCACGCCGCCCGCGCCGTTCATGGCCACGACATCGTAGATGTTGGACTGGTTGCTGACGTCGTTGATGACCGGGGCGACGCCGGACTGGTCGTTAGACTGGTGAACGGAGTAGACCATCCCGCCCACGGTGAGGCTGTTGGTCCAAGCGCCGCCATCCATGTCCCACTTCACGCCGAAGTCACTACCCCAATCCCGTTGTTTGAGGAGTTGCTGGTTGAGTACCGTCTGTTGCAGCAGCCCGTTGCCGTTGAGTGCATTCAACGCCGCGGCATTCGCGGCCGGGGTGACCTGGCCGGTTGCCACGTTGCGGATGCCGAACTGGGTGGTACCCGGAAAGGCGGCCTGGCCCGCGGTGAGCAGGCTCGAGATCGGGGAGTTGGTGCCCGGTGTCAGGTAAGTGACCGCCGAAGCGAGCCCGCCGTTGCCCGTGCCGCTGCCGGCGAACACGCCGTTGAAGTCCCAGTCCGTCTGCGTGTAGCGCGCCCGGGCGAATACGCTGACCGAATCATTTATCGGCGCGTTGATATCGACGCGATAGAGGCTTCCCGGCGCGTGAATGCCTTGGGCGGCGCTGAAAGTCCGGAAGCATTCGTTGACGCAGGAGTCCGGTACCGTGATGTAGGCGAAATCCCGCCCGACGATGTTGCCGAATTGCGAGTCCAGCCCTGGAACGCTGGTGATCTTGCCATTGTTGTACGCGTAGGGCTGGTCGGCGTAGTACGGATCGTGCTCGTCCCACCTCTTGTAAGTGAAGCGCACCGAGGCACCGTTGTCGAAGCGCTTTTCGAGCTGCAGTTTGATGTGCCAGGTGTCGTAGCGGAACGCCGAGTCGCGCGTGCCCGGATTGGAATCGTAGTAGGCACTGGCCGCGAACGCGAAATTTTCGGCGATCGGGGCAGAAAACCACACATCCGCGCGCCGCTCGCCGTAAGTCGTACCCATGACCTGGGCGAGCCCGCCGGCTTGCTCGAAGTTCAGCTTGCGCGAGATGAAGTTGATCGAAGCGCCCGCTGCGTTGGGAGTGAGAATACCCGAGCTGCCGCCCTGGAGAGATTCCACGTGATCGATGGAAAGGTCGTTCTGGAACACCTCGTCATCGTTCAAGCCGCCGTAGATGGGCGCCATGCCGTCTTCGATCAGCCGGACGAATGCCTGTCCGCCGCCCGGCAGACCGCGCACGGAATAGTTGTTGGAAACCGGTCCGGCGGTACTTTCGACGAAGATGCCTGGAATCAGCGTCAGTACATCAGCCGTACTGCGCGGCGCTTTTTGCTGGAGGTCCTCGTTGCTTATGGAGGTGATGGCCACCGAGGAGTCCAGCAAGGTGCGTTTGGAAGTCGTGCCCGTGACAACGACGGTACTCAGAACCTCATCGCCACCGGGGGACACTTCGGGCGGCTGTGCGGTGGGCGAGGGCGTTGTCGCAGCCGGTGTCTGAGGAGCCGATGTCTGGTACACGGTACGCTCCATGGGCGGAGCGTCTTTGGCCGGTGACGATACGTTGACCGGCGACGACACATTGCGCGTGATGTCCGCGTTCTTCGTCCTGATCATCAACACGCCGGAGGAGTTGATGTCGACTCTCAGTTCGGTTCCCGCCAGCAGCGCCTGGAGCGCCTGGGCAGCGGTATAGCTGCCGTGCAGGCCCGAAGTCGTACGACCTTTTACGATGCTTTCTGAGTAGATGATCTGCTGCGCGGCCGCCTGGCTGAAATCAGTTAGCGCCTGACCCAGGGGCTCAGGAGGAATATCGAACCGGTAGGTTGGGTCCTCCCCGGCATACGCCGTATTGCCCAGCCTCAGAATGCTTCCCACTACAGTCGACAGCAGCAAACTGCCGCGCCGTTGTTTCCCAGCCATCACAATCCCCCTCATCAACAGTCTGCTCCGGCGTGGAACAGGCGCCTACAAGGAAGAACGAGTTCCCGGGGCGGTTCCTCACCGGGAGCGAAAAAATATTGCTGTGGGAATTGCGCGACAGAGCGCCGCCTGAGCCTCAGGAGCGGCGCTCTACGAGCGCGGCTGTAAGAGAATGCCGTTGGCCCCGGTCGTCGACGCCTGCACTGGGAAATAGCTGGTGACCGCGCTGACAAATGAGCCGACGTCCCCAGCGTTGAAGACACCACTGAAACGAATGGAGGCGATCGATGGGTCAATCACGATGGGTTGCGTCGTATAGCGGTTCACGCGTGCCACCGCATCACCCAGCGGCTCATCCCTGAACAACAGCCGACCGGCCTCCCAGGCCCTGGCAACTTGCAGGTCGGCCGCCACGATGGCGGGCCGAACATTCCGCGCTACGACGAGTTTCTCGCCCGCTCTGAGCGAAATCGGGTTTTCCGACTGGCCGACGGTTTCCGTCGTACCCGCGGCTTGCGCGCTCTTGATTACGACCTGTCCCTGTATGAGCGTTATCAGGACTGTCGATTGCAGCCGCTCCACGTCGAACGACGTGCCAACCGCCACTACGGTCTGCGGGCCCACCGTCACCGTGAACGGTCGGCTCGCATCGTGTGCTACGTCAAAACGCGACCGCCCACGGTCGAGCGTGATCGAGCGCGCCGTCTTCTCATACGCGACACCAACTCTCGTAGCGGAATCCATGGAGATACGAGACCCATCGGGCAGCGCCACGATCCGGCGCTCACCGATGTCGGTTTGATAGTAGGTGGGCCCACACAGATTCAGGTAAAGCACAACGGCGCCAATCATGACCATGGCCAGGGCGGCCGCCGCAGCGCCGAGCTTCACCGTGCGCGTATTCCAGCGGCGGGCGCCGGCTTGTCGCAGGCGTGCCAGTGCCTGTCGCCTGAGTTCCAACATCTCCGGTGCGGTGTCCGCAGCACCGACCGAGGACCACGCTTTGCCAACGGCCTCGCGGGCGCCGGCGTTACGGGGATCGGACCGCCAATGGAGATACTCGGCCGAGTCTCTCGCGGCAGGATCGCGCGTGAGCTTCAGCCGCCAACCGGCGGCCTCTTCGAGCGCTTTGCGCTGATCGGGCGAAAGGTCGCGGAACGCACTCATGGCTGCAGAAACCGGGCGCCCAGATGCGCCATGGCCTTCATCATCGCTTTTTCCACCGCACTCACCGAAATCCCGTACATCGCCGCAATCTCGCGGTGTTGCACGTTCTCCAGCCGCGCCAGAATGAATATGTCGCGGGTCCGTTCTCCCAGCTCCGCGAGAGCCTCGAGAACATCCCGAATGGTTTGCCTACCTACTAGAACGCGTTCGGGATCCCGGTCCTCAACCAGATTCGCGGAAAACGCATTCTTTTCATCCAGCAGGTCGAGACTTTGGGCTCGCCTGTGGTGTGCCGTCGCCACCGACTTTGCCCTATCGCGGAGTAGATTGGCCGCGATCGTAAAGACGTAGCCCTCGATGGTTTGGCCATTGTGCCGGTCGGGATGATTCACCAGCCGCATGAAGACTTCCTGGGTCAAGTCCTCTGCCTCGTTACGGCTGTTGACCCGCTTCAGGAAGTACGCGACGAGCGGCCCCCGAAAGGAACGATCCAGCTCGAGCGCGGCCGTGGGGCTTTCGGTGATCTTGTCCCGCTCTTTCGGTCTGTTATGCGTACGTTCACCCATCCGACGGGAGAATACGCGCGCGGCAACCTTTGTCGATACCCCTCTCGAAGCAACACACCTCGCCGGCGCGTCGCCATACGAATACAGGTGGCGGTACGCCAGGACTCATGGCAAAAACTTCAATCGAAAAGGGAGTGCGAAGTGACCGAACCGCGTCGTCTGTTACAGCGTCTGCTCGAGTACATCGAGGAACAGGCGAAGGAGATCGATCCCCGGGTTTTCAGTCTGCGCAGCGCCAAGGGTTTCATCCGTCGCAAAGATGAAATCGCCGGCCTCCCCGGCGTCGAATATGACGTGAAGGTGGAAGGTGACCACATCTGGTTGCGGGTCGCGCGGCTGGCTGCATCCAATCCCCCTGCGATGCCGGATCAGTTCCGTGCCTTCGTTCGTGCGGGCCATGATCCCGACGGCGACCCTCCCGTGCTGGACGAGTCCGCGTTCCGGCGCTGGCTGACCAAGGCGGCGGACGGAAAAAGCCCCGAGCGACGTTCCGAGCTGGAGAGGCAAGGTCGCGCCACGGTGGCCAAGGCGCTGCACGAATACGTGGCGCGTTGGAATGCATGGGCCACCGCGGAGCGTCCGCTACGCCGGACGATCTCGCTATACGGCGATCTGTTCTCGCTGCGGCATCAGCTCGCCGCGGAGGAGACCGCCAGGCCCCAGGAGCTCATCTGGGGTGTTGGAATTGCTACTCGCGCGCTCGAGTTCGAGCGCGCCAGCTTCGACTTCGAGTATCCGCTGCTGACGCAGGCCGTGGAAATCGCACTCGACGAGATGACAATGGCGCTCGAAGTACGTCCGCGCGCCACCGACACCCGTGTGGAGCTCGACGCATTCGTCTCGTGTCAGGTTCCGGGAGCCGCCGAAGTCGAGCGCGCCGCTCGCGAGCATCTCGCGCGTGACAGGGATCGCCCGGTTACTCCCTTCGATCCGGCCAGCTACACCGACGTGTTGAAGCTGGCCGCGTCGAATCTCGACAGCCATGGCGTCTTCTGCGAGCTCACCCGCAACGAGCCGGTGCCGCCCGCCGGGGCGCATCTCGTGGTGACGGATGCCTGGGTACTGCTTTCCCGGCCGCGCTCCAACAACTATCTCTTCGAGGACCTGAAGCGCTTGCAGGAGAAGTTGCAGAGTGGTTGCGACATTCCGGCCGGCCCGCTGGCATTGGTAACACCGTCGTCCGATCAGCCGGTCGAATACGAGCCCGTGCGATTTCGCGGCCTGTCGAGCCGCGGCACGCCCGACAGCGGCAAGAGCCAGGAAGAGTTATATTTTCCATTGCCCTACAACGATGAGCAAGTGACCATCGTGCAGTATCTCGAGCGGGCACCCGGCGTCACCGTTCAGGGGCCACCGGGAACAGGTAAGACTCACACCATAGCCAACATCGTCTGCCACTATCTCGCCAAGGGGCGCCGCGTGCTCGTCACATCACGCGGTGAGCGCGCACTGGAGGTTTTGCGAGACAAGATCCCGGAGGAAGTGCGGGCGTTGACGGTGGCGCTCCTCGCAAGCGACCGTGAGGGCGTGCGACAGTTTCAGGCGGCCATCGAAGCTATCCAACACCAGGTCTCGCAGTTGAATCCCGAGATCACCAAGCGGGAAATTGCCACCACGACGAGCGCCATCGACCGGGCTCACGGCGAGCTGATTGCGCTCGACAAGCGGGTCGATGAAATTGCCGCCGCGCAGCTCGCAGACATCACTGTGGACGGTGTACCCATGCGCGCGCAACAGCTTGCGCAACTCGTCGTCTCGGGAGCCACGCAGCACGCTTGGTTCGACGATGACGTGACGCTCGCGCCGGAGCACGCTCCGCCGTTTACCGAAGAAGAAGCGGAGCGACTGCGCGAGGCTCGCCGCGGGCTCGGGGCGGATCTGGTTTATGCCAACTCGCGCATTCCCGCCGTCGACGCTCTTCCCACCGCTGTAGAGATGGGCTCTCTGCACGAGCTGCTGTCGAAAATAAGAGAGTTCGAGGACGAAGTTGCAAATGGTCAGGTTTTGCCTCTGAAGGCGACGACCCCGAGCGTGCTCGAAGCGGCACGCGCTCTGGGCGCGCAGGTCGAGGACGCCATCGCGCTTGCAGATGTGCTCGAAAGCGCGGACGGGGATTGGCCTAGTGAGCTTCGGGGAAAGTGTCGTCTGCCGTCATTTGCATCGGAGCGCGCTGCGCTCGAGGCCCTATTCGAAGACCTCGACACGCTCATCGAGGCTCGGGCCGCATTCCTGAAAAGACCGGTGGATTTCCCCGAAGCCGGGTTGTATTCCGCGCGAACCCGCGAGGCGATTGCCCGCGGCGCGGAGTTGGGAAAGCCCTTCGCCCCCATTGCAATCGGTGTGGCCGAAGCGAGAGAGCACGTCAAAGCAATCCGCATATCGGGTTTGCCGCCATCGCATGCGGACGATTGGGCACACGTGCGGCGCTTTGTTGAACTCCATGAAAAGGTGCTTTCGTTCGTGACGCGTTGGAATCATTGCGCCGCCGAGCTTGCGATTCCGAAGCTCGACGGCGGCGTGCCCAAGCTCCGGCACATCGAGACAACCGCAAATCTCGCGCGCACGGCGCATAAGCTGGCGACCCTCTACGACATGACATTGCCCAGGAGCGCCGCGGCTGTGTTCGATAAGGTGCCGGACGCCGAGCTCGTCGGAGGTACCGCGCAGCTCGGCTCGATTCTAGAGCAGCTTAGGCGGCATCTGACGCGGGTGGATCTTGCTCACGCGCTCACCGTCCTCGCAGGTCTGCACGAGAAGCTCGCGGGGACATCCGGTCCCGTGTCGGATCAGTTGCGGCTGTTCATCGATTCGCAGCTGGGAAACCCCGAGCTGTCCCCCGAGCGTGTTGCCGCTCACTATGCGGAAATCTGTATGGAGTTGCGCCGGATTGGCGGCCTGTCGGCCGAGTTCGCGACCCTTCAGGAGCTACGCGAGCAGCTCGCGACCGCCGGCGCTCACAAACTCGCAGCGCGCGTAGGCTCGGTCGCGGTCAGGAGTTCGGGAGAGGACCGGGTGTTTCCCGTGACCTGGCGTGCCGCGTGGAACTGGGCCCGGATGCGACGGCACCTCGATGCCATCGAGTCGCGCGAGGAGCTCATTACTCTTGCTGAGCGGCGTCGGGCGATCGAGTCGGGCCTCGCCCGCCGTTACAGCAGCGTCGTCGCAAAGGCCGCGTGGCTCTCGACGAAACGCAACGCGACCCCAAAGCTGCTGCAGGCGCTCGCCGGCTATGCGACGGCCATCCGCAGAATCGGTCAGGGCACGGGCCCCAACGCCACCCGTTATCGGCGGGATGCGCGCGAAGCGATGATCGATGCGGCTGGCGCCGTGCCGTGTTGGATCATGAGTCATGCCCGGATCTCCGAGTCCATACCGGCCGAGATCGGCGCATTCGACCTGGTGATCGTCGACGAGGCGAGTCAATCCGACCTGTGGGCGCTCCCGGCCATTCTGCGGGGGAAGAAGATCCTGGTGGTCGGGGACCACAAACAGGTATCGCCCGATGCGGGATTCATTACCGCGCAGAGAATCCAGGAGCTCAAGCAGCGCTTCCTCACCGAGCAGCCGTACCGGGACGAGATGACGCCGGAGAAATCGCTGTACGAGCTCGCCGTGCGCGTGTATTCGGCGGCCAACATCATGTTGCGGGAGCATTTCCGTTGCGTGCCGCCGATCATCGCGTACTCGAATCGAGGCCACTACGGTGGCCAGATTCAACCCATCCGCATTCCGAGCGCCAGCGAGCGCATCGAGCCGCCGCTGGTGGATATCCACGTACCCGCCGGAATCCGCGACAAGCGCGACCGCAACGACCTCGAGGCACGAGCGATTGCGAGTGAAATCGAGGCGCTGCTCGCCGATGAGCGGTTCGCCGGCCGTACGCTAGGCGTCGTCTCGCTGCTGGGAGCGGAACAGGCGCATCACATCGATGTCCTCGTTCGGCGCCAATGCGATGCGGGCGAACTCATCCGCAGACGCTTCGAGTGCGGCGACGCTCGCAACTTTCAGGGCAGCGACCGCGACATCATCTTCCTCTCCATGGTTGTCGATCCGCACAACTGCCGCGCCGTATCCGGCCTGATGTTCGAGCAGCGTTTCAACGTCGCCGCGAGCAGAGCGCGCGACAGGATGTATCTCGTGCGATCCGTGACCGCTGCCGATCTGTCGGACAAGGATCTACGGACCGGCCTGTTGGCTCACTTCGACAAGCCGCTGGTCGCGGACACACAGGAATCGGACACCCTGATCGAGCGTTGCGAGTCTGAATTCGAGCGCGATGTGTATCAAGAGCTCGCAACGCGCGGCTATCGCGTCATTCCGCAAGTGAAGACGGGAGCCTACCGCATAGACCTGGTCGTCGAGGGAGGTGGCGACACCCGCCTTGCAGTTGAATGTGACGGTGATGAGTTCCACGGTCCGGATCGCTGGCAACATGACACGGCCCGGCAGCGCGTCCTGGAGCGTGCTGGCTGGACGTTCTGGCGTTGTTTTGCCTCGACTTGGACGCTACGTAAGGATGAGGTTTTCGCCGAGCTCTTGGAACGACTGGGCGCCCTGGGGATAGAGCCGATTGGCGCGCTCGAGCGCGCGCCGAGCCTGGTGGAAAAACGGGTCTGGCAGCCTGTCGCGGTCGATGACACGGAGAAGGAGGTGCCGGCCGAGATATGAGTTGACCCGCCGGCTACCGCCCCGGTATATGAGCCACACTGGTCGGCAAGGAGTCGCGCCCATGGCTTACCTCGTACTCGGTCTGGTCCTCTTCCTGGGGGTGCATACGGTATCGATTGTCGCTCCGGCTTGGCGCGACCGAGCCGCTGCGCGCCTGGGCAATGCATGGAGGGGACTCTATTCGTTGGTATCCATCGCGGGCTTTGTTGTCATCATCTGGGGCTACGGCATCGCACGCCAGAATCCGGTGGTGGTATACACGCCACCCGCCGGGACTCGATACGTCACTGCCGTTCTCATGCTTCCAGTGTTTCCGCTGTTGCTCGCAGCGTATTTCCCTGGTCGCATTAAAAGCTCGGTCCAGCATCCGATGCTCGTCGGCGTCATGTTCTGGTCACTGGCTCATCTCATCGCCACCGGCACGCTGGCCAGCGTGGTCCTATTTGGTGGATTCCTTGCGTGGGCGGTTGCAGATCGCATCTCTTACAGATGGCGTACGCAGCGACCGATCCAGGCAGCGCCACCCATGAGGTTGAATGATGCCATCGTCGTCGTGGCCGGCCTCGCGCTTTACGTCGTTTTCGCTCATTGGCTGCATGCCCGATGGATCGGAGTCCAACCGCTCTGAAGGTTATGCTTTCACGGCCGCACCTTGCCCAAGGACGTACTACGGGGTCACTGTTGCTTTCGTGCGTAGAAAGCGATCGTGACCGGCTTGGGAATCGAGAGCGACTCTGCAGTGGCGCTCAACCTGCCGGAAGCCGGATCGATGTTGAATAAGCTCACCGAATTGGAGGCTTCGTTCGCGACGAACAGCCAGCGACCGGCCTGCCGGGCCGCGGTGTGCGGGTGTGGCCCTGCGTAGGGTTGATTCAGGCCATGGACGTTGGGTCCATACATCGCGCGGCTCGGAGCGGCAGCCATCCCGGCGCCGAGCTTGGTCACGCTCGCGGGCACGTTGAATAGAGTGAGATGGATACTGGTCGTGCTGCCCGAGATGGCATCGCCCTGCACGATGACCACGTAGGATTTCGTTCCCTGGGGCCCCTTGCTCCAGCCTAGGCCCGGAAAGATATTGGCACCGTACTGAGTGTTCTCCCGAGGTATGTCGCCGCCGTCCTTGAAAGCAGGGCTGGTGATCGTGAGCGGAGCATGGGATCGGGCCGGGACCGCGACGCGCGCCAGTTGATTGGTATGTCCGGTGGCCCACTGCGAGGGCGGCGCCGCTGCCGCGTCACGATGGAGGTCCGCGGTGAAGGCGGTGGCGGTCCATCCCGTTGTGATCGCTGCGACGGCGAATCGGCTCACGTTCAGGACATAGGTTTTCATAAAGGGAAACATGCCGGATGAAGGCTATCCGGCGCAATCAGAAAGCTCCTCCAGGATATAAGTTCTTCGAGTGGCCGCCGCCGTGTATACCGCGGGGCGATTAGACTCGAGCTCACCTTACCGGGGGGGGCTGCGATGCGATTTGGATTCTTATCTTTGATGTCCGCTCTACTTCTATCTGGGCTTGCGGCGGAAGTATTGGCGCAGACGCGGGTTCCCTCGCCTGAGACCCCATCCGCGCAGCGGATCTCTGCGGATCTGATCACTCGCGCCGACGCACTGAAGATCGCGGACGCTTCAATTGCTGCTTGCGAACGTCAGGGCGAGAAGGTCGCAGCCATGGTGTCAGATGCTGACGGCTTTCTGCGCGCCGCGCTGTCCAGCGATGAAAGCAACCCCATCGGCCTGCGTAGCGCGAGCCTCAAGACAGCCACCGTGTTGAAGTTCAAAGCCTCGACCCGGTCGCTCCAGGAGCGCCTCAAGTCGGACGCTGCGTTCGCCGAGGAATATGGCAAA
>JAQGOE010000051.1 GCA_028293725.1 Gammaproteobacteria bacterium
TGTTCCCGGCCGCCGGCTTCAACCAGGCTGAGATCGATGAATATAACAGGCTGATGGCGACGGAAATCGAGACCGTTCGCGATTTCGTCATCCTGCACTACAAGCAGACCAGGCGCGATGACGCGCCATTCTGGCGTCAGGTCCGCGACATGGAGGTGCCTGAGAGCCTTGCGCGGCGCATGGCTGTGTTCGCCAATCTGGGGCGCCTGCTCATCGACCCGGGCGAGTTGTTCAGCAAAACGAGTTGGGTCGCCGTCATGCTGGGGCAGGGCCTGTATCCGCGCGGCCACGATCCGTTGGCGGAGGCTACCCCCGAAGACGAAATCCGAAGCAAGCTGCAACAGATGCGGGCTCTAATCCGTCAGGGTGCCGCCATCCTGCCGAGCCATGCCGACTTCCTGTCCCGGGCCCGCTCTGGCCGCGGCCACAACATCGCGTGAGGCGAGCAAATGGTAAAGAAGAGAAACAGGGTCACTGTGAGCAGGCGTGTCTTGTTGGGAGCACCGCTGTGGGTCGCGGTCGGTGTGGAGGCCGCCGCGCGGGGACCACAAGGCCGCCCCGAGCAAGGCAGCCACGCGCCCACGCCGGCGCCCGCCTATCAACTTCCCATTGCCAGTGGTCCGTTTCAGCCGACCGCTGACTCGCTGAAGACCTACCAGGCGCCCGATTGGTTCCGCGATGCCAAGTTCGGCATCTGGGCGCACTGGGGACCGCAGGCCGTCGCGCGCTCGGGCGATTGGTATGCCCGCTGGATGTACGTCCCCGGTCACCCGCACTATGCCCATCATCTGGAGCATTACGGACATCCCTCGAAGGTCGGCTACAAGGACATCATTGCGTTATGGACGGCGGAGAAGTTTGATCCGGAGGCTCTGATGAGTCTCTATGTCGCGGCCGGCGCGAAATACTTTGTCAGCATGGGCGTGCATCATGACAATTTCGATTTGTGGAATTCACGCCATCATCGCTGGAACGCGCTCGCCATGGGCCCCAAGCGGGACATCGTTGGCGCCTGGCGGGATGCCGCGCGCCGGCGCGGCCTGCGCTTCGGCGTGTCCGAACATCTCGGGGCGAGCCACAATTGGTTCTACCCCAGCCATGGATACGACCAGTTCTGGCCCCAACTCGGCGTCGACTATGACGGGGCCGATCACCAATTTGCCGATCTCTATCACCCCAGACACGACGAGCCGTTCAAGGGGCATGCGGATTCCTGGTACACGACCAACCCTGAGTACCATCAGATCTGGTTCAACCGCGTCCGCGACTTGATCGACTCTTACGAGCCAGATTTGCTCTACTCCGATGGCGGCATTCCATTCGGAGAAGTTGGACGCGCGCTCGTCGCGCACTACTACAACAGCAGCACGGCCAGGCGCGGTCGCGTCGAGGCGGTTTACAATTGCAAGGACGGGGGCTCCGGCGAATTCTATCCCGAAGCCTGCGTGCAGGATGTCGAGCGCGGCGTCATGAGCGGGATCAATCCGCGGCCCTGGCAAACTGACACGTCGAACGGTGACTGGTTCTACGCCGACGGCTATACCTACAAGACCGCACCCCAAGTCATCCGCATGCTCGCCGACATCGTCAGCAAGAACGGCAACCTGCTCCTCAATGTTGTGCTTTATCCGGACGGAAGCCTGCCGCCCGAATCGCAGACCTTGCTGTCCGGGCTGGCGCACTGGATGGACATCAACGCTGAGGCGATCCATCAGACCCGTCCATGGACTGTGTATGGTGAAGGCCCAACTCAGACCGCGAGCGGCGCGTTTCATGAAAGCGCCGAATACACGGCCCAGGACATCCGTTTCACGACCAAGGGCGATGCACTTTACGCCATCACATTGGGTGAGCCGCACGGGAGCGTGGCCGTCACTTCGCTCGGCCGCAGCGCGGGCCATGAGAGGCGCGCTGTGCACAGCGTACGGCTGTTGGGCGTCGCCCAGCCGCTGAGCTTCAAGCAGACGGATGCAGCTCTCGTCATCGATCTGCCGGGGCGGTTGCCGACCCGCCACGCCAGCGCCTTCAGGATTTCCTTTGTCGCATAGCGCGATGAGTCTGTGGCGGAATCGCCTACGGATCATGACGTCTTCGGGCGGCATAGACGACGCCAGCCTTGCCTGTCGATGAGGATTGGAGATGACCGATGTTACCCGCCGTGATCTGCTAGCAGCCGGCCTCGCCGTGCCCGCCGCTTCGCTCTTCGCCAGCGTGGCGCGAGCCCAAGGCGGCCCAAGCCGGGGGGACTCAGGGGTCATCCCCGACGCGGCCGTTACGGCGATCAGTCCGCGCGAGCAGCTTCTGTTCGACTTCGACTGGAAATTCAGATTCGGCCACGGGAGGGACCCGTCGAAAGACCTCGGCTTCGGCTTTGGGCAGAGCGATTTTTCAAAGACCGGTTTGTTTCATGTCGCCACAAGCGACTTTGACGATTCGGGGTGGCGCACGCTCAATCTTCCACACGATTGGGCGGTCGAAATGCCGTTTGTGCACGACGATGCCGGCGAGGGCGACGAACAGTTACGCTCACACGGCTACAAGCCACTCGGGCGACGCTATCCTGAAACCAGCGTTGGCTGGTACCGACGCAAATTCAAAATCCCAGCGAGCGATGTCGGACGTCGCATTTGGGTCGAGTTTGACGGCGCCGTCCGTGACGTGCTGGTGTTCGTCAACGGTTGTCTGATCGGTCGCAATAACAACGCCTATGTGCCTTTCCGCTTCGATGTGACCGATTTTTTAACCTATGGCGGCACCAACATCATTGTCGTGCGCGTCGACGCCAGTTATGGCGCCGGCTGGTTCTATGAGGGCGCTGGACTCTATCGGCATGTCTGGCTGCTGAAGACCGACGCCGTGAACCTGGGCCGCTGGGACAGCGTCGTGCGCTGCACGCCGCGCGCCAACGATGCTCGCGTCGAATTGTCCAGCGTGGTCTTCAACACAAGCGAAATGGCATGTCAGGCGCGTGTCGTGTGGACCATCGCCGATGCATCCGGCACCGTGGCCGCCACCGCCCGGAGCGCGCTTCAAACCATTCCCGCTGGCGGCTCGGCGACTTTTCACGCCAGTGCCAACCTCAATCACCCCAACGTTTGGTCGGTCGAGAACCCTCATCTCTATGCAGCTCGCATCAACGTCGAGTGTGATGGCATTTCGCGGGATGCAGAACGCGTCGATTTCGGTGTGCGCAGCGCGGTGTTCGACCCGGGGAAAGGCTTCTTCTTGAATGGCGAGCCGCTCAAGATCCAGGGCGTTTGCAACCATCAGGATCACGCCGGCGTGGGCGCGGCCTTGCCCGATAGGTTGCAGGCCTTCAGGGTCGGCGTGATGCGCGACATGGGCTGCAATGCCATTCGCACCTCGCATAACATGCCCACGCCTGAGTTGGTCGACGCCTGTGACCGCATGGGCGTGATGATGATGTGCGAGACACGTCAGATGAGCTCGAGCGCGGAGGGCATGGCCCAGCTCGAAACCATGATCAAACGCTACCGCAATTCACCATCGATCATTCTCTGGTCCATCGGCAACGAGGAAACCGCGCTTCAGAAAGCCATGGCCGAACAAGGCGCGCGCATTGCCGTGGCCCTGGTTCGCCGGTGCCATCAGCTGGATCCGACCCGCCTCGTGACCGCCGCCGTCAATGACGACAACGAGCAGGGCGTGTCCGATGCGCTTGACGTCATTGGATTCAACTACGTCCAATGGTTCCCGGACAAATTTCACGCGACTCATCCCACGCTCCCCATCGTCGGGTCTGAGACTTCGAGCGCGATATCGACCCGCGGAGAATACGTCACCGATCCGCATCGCAATGTCATGAGCAGCTATGACGGCGTGGTTCCCTGGGGTAAGACGCCGCAAGACTGGTGGACTTTCTACGCCGAACGCGGATGGGCAGCGGGCGGGTTCGCCTGGACCGGCTTTGATTATCGAGGCGAGCCGACACCGTACGGATGGCCCTCGATCAGCTCGCAATTTGGCATCGTCGATATGTGCGGCTTCCCCAAGGATTATTTCTACTACTACAAAGCTTGGTGGCGCAAGGTGGCCAGCCTGCACGTGTTTCCCCATTGGAACTGGCCCGGCAAGGAGGGTTCCGAGATCGCGATCTGGGTCTATTCCAACCTCGACGAGGTTGAGCTGCTCGTGAACGGTCGAAGTTTGGGCCGTCAGACGGTTCCTGCGCTGGGCCATCTGCAATGGAGTGCGATTTATCAGCCCGGCGCAATTGAGGCGCGCGGTTATAGGAACGGCGTGCGTGTTCTGACCGAGCGCCGCGAAACCACTGGCGCGCCCGTCGCCATTCGCTTGACGCCGGACCGCCGCGAAATTCATGCGGACGGCGAAGATGTGGTCGTGTTGACAGTTGACGTGCTCGACGAGCAAGGCCGGCAGGTGCCCACCGCAAACCCAAAACTCGCCTTCAAGGTGTCGGGGCCCGGTGCCTTGATCGGCGTCGGCAATGGCGATCCCAATTGTCATGAGGGCGATAAAGAGCCGCGTCGATCGCTGTTCAATGGACTGGCGCAGGTCATCGTGCAGGCTTCAAGAGCGCCTGGACAAATCGTGATCGAGGCCGTGACCGAGGGGGCCGGGCCGAACCTGGCACCGGCGAGAATTTCGATTGATGCGAAGGCGGGGCCCTTACGTCCGGC
>JAQGOE010000082.1 GCA_028293725.1 Gammaproteobacteria bacterium
TGCGCCAAGTGATCGACGAAGTACACGCCTCGTCACAACCGGTCGTGCTCTTCATCGACGAAGTGCACACGCTCGTGGGGGCAGGGGGCGCCGCCGGCACTGGCGATGCCGCCAACTTGCTGAAACCCGCGCTGGCACGCGGAACCCTGCGCACCATCGGGGCCACGACGTGGGGCGAATACAAAAAGTACATCGAGAAAGACCCCGCCCTGACACGCCGCTTCCAGACGGTCAAAATCGAGGAACCGCAGGAAGAAAAAGCACTGCTCATGATGCGCGGAATCGTCTCAGCCATGGAGCAGCATCATCGTGTGCAGGTGTTGGATTCGGCACTCCAGTCCGCCGTGAAGCTTTCCCATCGGTACATCCCCGACCGGCAGTTACCCGACAAGGCCGTGAGCCTGCTCGACACGGCCTGCGCCCGGGTCGCCGTGAGTCACCACGCCACGCCTCCGCAAGTGGAGGATTGCCAACGGCGTATCGAGGCGTTGGACACGGAACGACAGATCATCTCTCGGGAGGGCGCGATCGGGATCGAAGTTGCTGATCGCGCCAGGAGTGTCGAGCAGGCGTTGCAGCGGGAAATGGGCCGCCTTGCCGAGTTGCGCGATGCCTGGGCGCACGAGAAGAGGCTTGTCGTTGAAATCCTCGCGCTGCGCTCGGGGCTTCGCGAGGCGGCGGGCCGTGAGGATGCGCTATCCGGGGCGGAGTCGGAGCACCGGACGACGCGAGCACGCCTCACCGAGTTGCAGGCGCAGCTTGCCGAGACGCAAGGTGAGCACCCGCTCGTGCTGCCCGGTGTAGATGAGCAGACGGTTGCGGCGGTGGTCGCGGACTGGACGGGTATTCCGGTCGGGCGCATGGTCAAGGATGATGTGGCGACAGTGCTCAATCTCGCGAGCGCTCTCGGCCGGCGGGTCGTGGGACAGGATCACGCCCTCGAGATGATCGCCAGGCGCGTGCAGACGGCGCGCGCAGGGCTCGAAAATCCCGGCAAGCCGATCGGCGTGTTCCTCCTTGCCGGTCCCTCGGGAGTTGGCAAGACCGAAACGGCGTTGGCGCTTGCCGAGGCGATGTACGGGGGCGAGCAGAATCTCATCACTATCAACATGAGCGAGTTCCAGGAAGCGCACACCGTCTCGACGTTGAAGGGCGCGCCACCCGGCTATGTAGGCTACGGTGAAGGGGGCGTCCTGACGGAAGCCGTGCGTCGCCGCCCCTACAGCGTCGTGTTGCTCGACGAGGTCGAGAAGGCGCATCCGGACGTGCACGAGATCTTCTACCAGGTATTCGACAAAGGCGTCATGGAGGATGGCGAGGGGCGCCTGATCGACTTCAAGAACACGCTCATCATCCTCACGAGCAATGTCGGGACTGAGCTGATCATGAGCTTGTGCAAGGATCCGGAGCTGCTGCCGGCAGCCGACGGTATCGCCAAGGCGCTGCGGCAGCCCTTGTTGAGCCTATTCCCGCCGGCGCTCCTGGGCCGCCTGGTGATCGTTCCATACTATCCGCTGACCGACCCGGTGCTGGCCCGGATTATCCGCCTGCAACTCGAGCGCGTGGCCGCCCGGATCCAGCGCAATCACGCTGCGCGGTTCACCTACGACGACACGGTGATGCAACTCATCGCGGCTCGATGCACCGAGCCCGAAAGCGGCGGGCGCATGATCGAGGCGATCGTCACTAACACACTGCTGGCGGCCATGAGCCGCGAGCTCTTGAGCCGCATGGCGCAGGGGCAGGCCACCAGGACCATCGCGGTATCGATGGCGGGTGGGGAATTCTCTTACGCCTTCTCGTGAGTGAGTCATGGCAACTCAAGAGTCCAGAAGTTTCGAGCTGAAGACGCCTCTCGGCAAGGACGTGCTGCTGTTGCGGCAGATGTCCGGCACCGAGGCGCTGAGCCAGCCCTTTCTGTGGGATCTGGATCTGTTGAGCGAGAAAGGCGACATCAACCCGGATGAGCTCCTCGGGCAGAAAGTGTCGGTCAGCCTCACACTGCCCAACGGCAAGCAGCGTTTCTTTCACGGCTACGTGAGCGAATTTTCGCAGGGCGGGTGGTTGCAGCGTTATTACCGCTATCGCGCGACGGTGCGGCCCTGGTATTGGCTGCTGACACGGACCGCCGACTGCCGTATCTACCAGGCGCTCACTGTCCCACAGATCTTCGAGGAGGTCGTCAAGCAGTACGGTTTCACGGACTATGAGCTCCGGCTCGCCGGGAGCTATCAGCCGCGGGAGTATTGCGTGCAGTACCGCGAGTCGGATTTCAACTTCCTGTCCCGGCTTCTCGAGCATGAGGGGATTTACTTCTTCTTCGAGCACACTGCGACCAAACACACGCTCGTGCTCGCCGACGATCCCGGCAAGCACCAAACGTTGCAGGGCTACGAGACCGTGCCCTACTATGCACCCGGTGGCAAGGACCCGCTACGCAAGCGCGATCATCTCGAATCATGGGCCTACACCAGGACGGTACTGCCGGGGAGTTTTGCGACCTCCGACTTCGACTTCGAAAAGCCGCGCAAGTCTCTGGCCGGCAGCGCCACCATCGCTCGCGAGCACCAACAGTCGACCTACGAGGTCTTCGACTACCCCGGGGAGCTCTCCCAGCTCGACTCGCAGCAGTCGGACCAGACGGCGAACGTTCGCATACAGGAGCTGCAGGCGTCGTACATGATAGCGAGCGGGCAGGGCAACGCCGCAGGTCTCGCCACCGGGCTGCGATTCACGCTCGACAAGTATCCGCGCAAAGACCTCAACATCGCCTATGTCATCACGCGGGCGACCTACACATTGAACGCCGATGCGTACGAGCCCGGAGCGGCGCACGAAGAGCCGACATTCGAAGTCGCGATCGAGGCGATCGATGCCCGCACGCACTTCCGGCCCGCACGGCGTACGCGCAAGCCGATGATCCACGGCGCACAGACAGCCATGGTGGTCGGGCGGGCCGGTGAGGAAATCTACACCGACAAGTATGGCCGCGTGAAAGTGCAATTCCACTGGGATCGCTACGGCAAACAGGATGAGCAAAGCTCCTGCTGGGTGCGCGTCGCGCAGTTATGGGCCGGCAAGAACTGGGGGATGATCCACATCCCGCGCGTCGGACAGGAAGTCATTGTGAGCTTCCTGGAAGGGGACCCGGACCGGCCCATCATCACCGGACGCGTCTATAACGGCGACGCGATGCCGCCTTATGGCCTGCCCGACAATGCGACCCAGAGCGGCATCAAGAGCCGCAGCAGCAAAGGCGGTGCGGAAGCCAATTTCAACGAGATCCGCTTCGAGGACTTGAAGGGATCCGAGCAACTGTACATCCACGCGGAGAAGAATCAGGACGGCGTGGTCGAGAACGACGAGACCCATTCGGTCGGACACGATCGCAGCAAAACGATTGTCCATGATGAACTCACCAAGGTCGGCAACGACCGGACCGAAACCGTCGGCAACAACGAGTCAATCGCCATCGGGGTCAGCCGATCGGAGCAGGTCGGAGCCAACGAGGACATCAGGATCGGCGCCAATCGTACCGAAGCGGTTGGGGCGAACGAGAGCATTTCAATTGCGGCCAACCGCTCCATCAAAGTGGGTGCCAACGAGATTGCGAGCGTTGCCCTGCTTCGCACGCATAACGTTGGCATCAACGAACTCATCAACGTCGGGGCGGCGCAGGAGGTGAACGTCGGAGCCGCACAAACAATTACGGTCGGAGCCGCGCAGGTTACCTCGGTAGGCTTGGATCAGATGACTAATGTGGGCGTGCACCGTTCTGTGAACGTCGGCGTCAGCCAATCGCACCATGTGGGCGGTGCTCGCAAGGCGACCGTTGGCAAGGACGATCATCTGGATGTCGCCACCCACTTGGTGATCAACGCCGGCGAATCCGTGACGATCAGGACAGGGGATGCCAGCATCACGATGAAGAGGGACGGGACGATTACGATCAAGGGCAAGGACATCTCGGTGCAGGCAAGCGGCAAGATCAACGCCAAGGCAGATGGCAACATCGTGATGAAGGGCAGCAAGATCCTGAAGAATTGACGTGAGGGTACAGATGAGCACCATGGAATCCGCCGTGATCGAGACCGACGCTGTCGAAAGTTGCAGCGGCGAGGGTGTCGTGACAGGCGTACTGATCGGGTTCAAGGACGAAGGGCGGATCCCGCTCGTTCTGTTTTCCGGACAACCCGGCGTGGCCGCCATTGGTGCCGCGTCCGTCGTAGACTTGCACGGCAGCCACATCGGTCGTCAGGTTGCGCTGATGTTCGAGCACTGCGATCTTCGGCGCCCAATCATCATGGGACTGTTACGTGGTGCGCAGGCGTGGCCGCTTCCGCAACAGACCGCCACCGTTGAGGTTGACGCTGACGGCGAACGCCTGGTGGTGACGGCGAAGCAGCAGTTGGTCCTACGCTGTGGGAAAGCGAGCATTACGCTGACAAAGGCCGGCAAGGTGTTGATCCAGGGTGCCTATGTTTCCAACCGCTCGTCGGGCGTCCTGCGGATCAAGGGCGGATCGGTCCAAATCAATTGAGCGCATCATGGAACTGATCAACTCGACGCGGATGGTAGCCGGCTATACGATGGGCCTGGAGTCGAGCGGCCGGGAGTTGCTCGTCGTGGTCGTGAAAGGTACCTTCCGGATTCCCACCGAGCCGGGGGCGCGTCTGCAGCTTCACGAAGAGCAGGTACCGCTCCTCACGAGCGACGTGTTTTTCGGCGAGCCCGGCCGGTCCGCGCCCCGATACGAAATTGACTTTGCGCCACGCAAGCAACGCTGCGATGTGTTGCTCAATGGGCACGCGTATGCTCACGCCGGCCGACCGACCGAACGGATGACAGTGGGCTTGAAGATTGGACAGTGGTCGAAGTCCTTTGCCGTGTTGGGCGATCGCGTGTGGTACAAGGCGGGCGGACCGCGCGCGACCGCGCCAGCACCGTTCACGAAGATGCCGATTTCCTACGACCGCGCCTTCGGTGGTACGGATCAGCGGCACGAAGATCCCGCTCAACACGCCGCGTTCATGCCCAACCCTTCCGGACGAGGCTTTCACAAACACCTCGATAATGAGGCGCTCGAGGGCGCGCCGCTGCCGAACACCGAACCTATCGGCGCCGAAGTCAGGGAACCGGACGGGGCGTACCGGCCGATGTCGTTCGGCGCGTCGGGCCGCCACTGGGAGCCGCGATATCGCTATGGGGGCACGTACGATCAGCAATGGCAGGACCGTGTGTTTCCGTTTCTGCCGGCGGATTTCGACGAGCGCTATTACCAAGCGGCGCCAGTCGATCAGCAGTTGCCGTTACCCCTCGGCGAGCAGACGGTCACGCTGCTCAATCTGACTCCCGAGGGCCGCAGAGACTTCACACTGCCGCATTTCGCGGCACCGATTTACATGTTTCCCAGAAAATCCGAGCGTGAGGAGTTCGCGGCGCCGCTCGACACGGTCGTCATTGAGCCGGATCTCGAGCGCGTCACCATGACCTGGCGCGTCGCGCGGCCCCTCAAGAGAAGTATGTTCGAAATGGCTCAGGTCCTGGTGGGCAAAAGAGGCCGCGAATGGTGGCAACAGCGCGAAAACGTCGTCTTTCCGCTCCCGGTCGTTGTAGAGCCGATGCAACGCAGGGAGCCGGCGGTTGAGGCGCAGTAACATGGCCGCGCGCTGCCTCACGATAAGTCGAGCTGGCCTGGTCACGAGTGTTGGGATGTCCGCGCCTGCGGCAAATGCGGCTATCCGGGCGAAGCTGGCCAATCCTGCGCAGACGCGCTTCATCGATTCCGGTGGCGAGTGGATCCTGGGGCACAGCGTACCGCTGGAGAAGCCGTACGGCGGAGGCACGCGACTTGCGAAGATGGCATCCATGGCGATCGAGGAATGCTTGCGGACGGTTCCTCGTACGAGTTGGAACGAGTTCCCACTGTTGTTATGCGTGGCCGAGCAGCAGCGCCCGGGACGACTCGAGGGTCTGGATGAGCAACTCTTCCTGCAGATCGAGCGCGAGCTCGAGGTCCGCTTTGCGGCCGGCTCGGGGGTCATCCCGCAGGGGCGAGTTGGGGTCGCTGTAGCACTTGCCCGAGCGCGGGAGTTGATTCACGAACGTGGCGTGGCGCGCGTGCTGATTGCCGCGGCGGACAGCCTGCTGAGGTGGCCGACGCTCAGCGCCTACGAGCGTAACGATCGCCTGCTGACGCGCAGTAATTCAAATGGTTTCATGCCCGGTGAGGCGGGGGGCGCACTCCTCGTGAGCCACCCGGACGGCAATTCCGAATTGCGTTTAACGGGGATTGGATTCGGCCTGGAGCGGGCGCATATCGATTCCGACGAGCCCTTGCGGGCCGATGGTTTGACCGAGGCGATTGCAACAGCCCTCGCGGATTCGGGCTGCGCGCTCCACGAGCTCGACTTCCGCATCACCGATCTGTCAGGGGAGCAGTATTATTTCAAGGAGGCTGCCCTGGCGCTGACCCGCATCCTGCGCCAACGCAAGGAGGAATTCGATATCTGGCATCCGGCCGAATGTGTCGGTGAGTCCGGCGCCGCAGCCGGAGTTGTGATCCTGGCCGTTGCGGAGGCGGCGTGCCGCAAGGGCTACGCGCCGGGTCCAAACATCCTCGTACACCTCGCCAACGATGCTGGCGACCGCGCAGCCGCGGTACTGCGCTTCGGGAGTCGGTGATGGCGAATCAGGTCTATGCGAATAACATGGAGGTCGCTTGCAAGTCGGCGAGCGGCAAGTCGACCTGCGCATTTCCGGACGTGTGCTTCACACCGCCGCAAACGCCGGCCACGCCGCCCGGCATACCGATTCCATACCCAAACACGGGAATGGCCTCCGATACGACCGATGGATCGAGGACTGTGATGATCTCCGGTCAGGAGGTCATGCTCAAGAACAAGTCGTATTTTAAGAAAAGCACCGGTGATGAGGCGGGTAACGCTCCTAAAAAGGGCGTGATCACTAGCCGGAACACCGGGAAGGTGTACTTCAATGCGTGGTCGATGGACGTCAAGGTGGAGGGAGAAAATGTCGTTCGCCATCTCGACCTCACGACACACAACCATGCCTCGCCTCCCGGAAACACCCCGACCTGGCCGTATTTGGACGAGATGGCGTTCGCCGTCGACAGCACTCATCCTTGTAAGGACGTCGCCAAGGCATTGAAGGACAACGATTGTCAGCGCCACGTTGACAAGAATACCTACTCGACCGGATCGGTCAATCGCGCCGGCGCGATGGAGGGAATTTGTAACGACAAGGACTGCAAAGAGGCGATGAAGTGCGTGCTGACGCCGAAGAGTCCTTCGAACTGCTGCGCGGAGACGCCCGGCGGCGAGGTGCCGACTCCTCACCACATCGTTCCCGATTCGCAGTTTCACAACGGATCAAAAGTGCCTTTGCTGCTGGACGCGGCGGGCAACAACAAGTTCAACTACGACAAGGCACCCTGCATCTGCGCCCAGGGGCGCAGCCATTCCATCGGCATGCACGGCAGGATTCATGGGCAGACGAATACGCGCACCCGGGCATTTCTGGGCGTGGCTCCGTCCAAGACGATTCCGTCGACCACGCGCTGGCCGGTTGCTTTCTCGGAGCGCATCGGGGCCGAGGCGGTCCAGGACGTCACGGGTTGCGACAAAGAATGCACACAGGCGCAACTGCGCGAAGGACACCAGGCTATGGGAATCGGCCGCAATGAGATGGTCCGACCGACTACGGCCGGCGCCGAAGCCAAAGCCGGCGGACCCATCCCGATGCCCGGTTGACGCGTATGCTTGGAGCACATCGGCAGGAGGTCCAGCATGACTGATCGATCGAGCCCAGGCCTGAGCATTCGGGACGGCATCGCCTGGAACCGGGATTTCGGTTACGTCGTGGTATGCGATCCGGCCACGGAAGAGGACACACCGCACGCGCGGCTGCGCGCGTGGCATCAGGGACAGATTACGGAATCCTGGGCCGAGTTCAACGGGCACTCCTTGTGCCGGACTACATTGCCGGAACGAGCCATCGTGTTGCTCTCAGCGGATGGATTCTATGGCACGTTCTCGAACCAGGTGCACGCCGGCAACATTTTCGATGAGAGCCAGCCGCAGCCTACGGAGCCTCGCTATGGAAGTTTTCGCGCCATAACTCAGATCGACGGTAAGGCCTACGCAGTGGGATTGCGCGGCATGGTCTATCGGCTGGACCTCCCTGCGAGTTGGACGCGTATCGACGAAAAGCTGGCGCGCGATTTCGACGCAGAAGCGATTGACGGCTTCAGTGCGTCTGACCTGTATGTGGCCGGCTTCCGCGGCGAGCTTTGGCAATCGGCCGGACAGGGCTGGATTCGCCGCGAATCGTCCACGAATATAAATCTGAGCTCAGTGAAGTGCGCGGGCGATGGCGTCGTCTACATCGGTGGGGACGCAGGCATGTTGATCCGAGGCCGCAACGACGCGTGGGAGATACTCGAGCAGCATGAGATGCGCAGCGATATCTGGGATATCGAATGGTTCCAAGGGAAGCTCTATGTCTCGACCTTCTCCGGGTTGTACCGGCTCGAAGGCTCTCAGCTGCAGCCCGTGGATTTCGGCAGCGATCCGCCCAAGACGTTCTACCACCTGAGCACGGGTGAGGGCGTACTCTGGTCGATTGGCGAATCTGATGTGATGTCATTCGATGGCACGGCATGGACACGGATAGTTTGGCAAATTCCCTAGGCCGTGCGCTGCGACGGCGGCCCGCGGGTATCCCCGTGGTGTTGCAACAGCATGCCGAAGACGCGGCGGCTTTTTACGCGACGCGCGCGCTGCTGGTCGGCGCCCCGCATGTCAAACTTCATCACCTGCGGCGCCTCGACGACCGGCTCGCGGCCCATCTGGACGGCCTGGCGGTGGCTGGAGAGGATGCGTGGCCCTTTTGTGAGGCTGCGCTGGAATCGCCCTCTAGTGGTGCAGTTTTCACCGCGGCTGTGTGCGCCATCAGTGACAAGCGGAACGATCGTCTCGACCGGTTGTTCGCGCTCGTTGGGGCGCAGCCTGAAATCCGCAACGGCCTGGTGTCCGCATTCGGCTGGACGGAAAGACAGGAGCTTCGTGGACTCGTCGCGGAGTTGCTGGGCTCCAAGGAACCCCTAAGACGCTACGTGGGGATCGCCGCGTGCGCGCTGCACCGGGTTGATCCGGGGTTGATCCCGGCGCGCCGCTGCGAGGATCCGGATCCAACTGTTCGTGCGCGAGCCTGGCGTACGGTGGGTGAACTGGGCAAGCGCGAACTGGTGAACGCGGCCGGGGCTGCGAGCGTCGCTGATACTCCTGCATGTCGGTTCTGGGCGGCATGGTCCGCGGTGCTACTCGGCGACCGGCACACCGCACTCGAGACCCTGGCGACCATGGTCGCGACACCCGGCCCGTTGCGCTCGCAGGCTTTGCAACTCGCGATCCAGGCTATGGGCGTTACCGCAGGGCGCGACCTGTTGAAACGGACAGGAGACGATCCGGCGGGTGTCCGCAATCGGATCCTTGGCACAGGACTGTTAGGGGATCCAGTATCTATTCCGTGGCTCATTGACTTCATGACCGATGAACAGCTCGCGCGTCGCGCCGGCGAAGCGTTCACCACCCTGACTGGCGTGGACCTTGCGGCGCTGGAGCTCGAGCGCAAGGCCCCCGAGAGCTTCGAATCGGGGCCAAATGACGCGCCTGACGACCCGAACGTCGGGATGGATGAGGACGACGGGCTCCCGTGGCCCGATCAGATGCGCGTGCAGACGTGGTGGCACGCCAACAGTCAGCGCTTCCCCGCCGGCGCCCGCTACTTCATGGGCGAGCCCCTCGAGCGGCAAGTTTGCCTGCGGGTACTGCAAGGCGGCTACCAGCGCCAACGCAGGGCGGCGTCGCTGTATCTGTCATTGTTGAATCCGGGCACACCGCTGTTCGAGTGGCGGGCGCCGGCGTGGCGGCAGAAGTTAACCGTAGAACCCGCCGCCGCCGAGACAACACTAACACTGTACTGAGCTCCAGGATCGGGTGCCGCGTGAACGTCGCCCTTCGGCGACGGCAGTACACTCAGGCGGCGTGCTACACTTCACACACAACTGGGAAGTGCGCCGCATGCGGGAACGGTTCCAATGACGGAAACAATAACGATCCCCGGCTATAGCATCGCCAGCAGGTTGGGGCAGGGCGGCATGGCCAGCGTTTACCTGGCTGTCCAACACAGCTTCGAGCGCGAGGTGGCGCTCAAGGTCATGTCGCCGCTGTTGAATTCCGATCCGAGCTTCGCCGCCCGCTTCAAGCGTGAGGCGCGCATTGTCGCGCAGTTGAGTCATGCCTCGATCGTTCCCGTGTTCGAGGTCGGCGAACATGACTCATGCCACTATCTTTCGATGGAATACCTGTCCGGCGGCGATCTCAAGCGCCGCATTCTGGACGGCGAGCGCACTCTGAGCCTCGCACTGAGCGTGTGTACAGCGCTGAGTGCGGCACTGGATGTGGCCCACCGCAAGGGATTCGTCCACCGGGACATCAAACCCGAAAACATCCTGTTCCGCGAAGACGGCACGCCTGTGTTGACCGATTTCGGGATCGCGCGCGCTCTCGACAGCGGCCGTTCGATGACGCTTGCGGGCATGTTGGTGGGTACACCGGACTACATGAGTCCCGAACAGGTCAAAGGCCTGGAGCTGGACGGGCGTAGCGATCTGTACTCCATGGGTATTGTGTTCTATGAAATCCTGACGGGGGCCGCTCCGTTCAAAGCCGACTCCACATTGTCCGTGGCCCTGAAGCAAGTCGGCGAGCCGCTGCCGTCGTTGCCCCCCGAGCACGCGGCCTACCAGGAGTTCCTCGACTGCCTCACTGCAAAGGATCGTGAGGAGCGTTTTGCGAGCGGCGCTGAGATCATCCGTGCGTTACGTGTGATCGGCACCGGACGGGCCGTGCGGAATCGAGCTGGCGTGTCGGCGCTTGCGGCGGCCGAATCATCCGACTTACGAGCTCGGACCATTCCAACACCCCGTCCGACATCCGAAACGTACCTATCGCAGCCGACGCTCGCCTGGCCGCGGGCGGAGCCGAGTCATGCGACGCTGGCCGCACACTCGCCTGAATCGGCGGTAAGCGCGCCGCCCGACTCGGCATTGAGAGGGCCGCCCAAGTCGGAGCAACACTCGACCGGGCCGGCCGCAAGCTCGACTGAGCCGGGCCCTCGCGCCGCCGAGCCGGAAAGTTCGGCGAGCCTCGGGAAGGCCACCGGATCGTCTGCCAGCGCTGCCGGGCGTCGCGCTCTCTGGATGGCGAAGATTGCGCAGCCGGTGTGGGCGGCCGTCGCCGTCGTCGCGGCCGTGGCAGTGTTGGCGGTGGGCGTGACCCTGATGGTCGGCAGCCGGCACAGCGACGCTCGCCCGTCCGCCAACACGACACCGGCTCGGGTCGCGCAAGCCTCGGCGGCCACCACACCTGACTCGCCCGGTCAGGTAGCGGCATTGGGCCGAAGTCCACAGCCGGCCCCCACGAGCGCGCCGCCGGAGAAAACTCCCGCGACGCAAACGCCGTCCTCCAATACACCAATGTCGGGCCCAGCAACCGCCGTCAACACCGCGGCATCCCAAACGCCGGCGGCTCAAACACCCCAAACCACCCCTGGCGCTCAGTCGGCGAAGTCGGACGACGCTGCAGAGACGCCTACCGCGCAGGATTCTCAAGCACGTGCCGAAGCCGCCACCGCCGCTCGCCGCAGACGGTTGGCGGAGGAACGCCGTCAACGCAAGGCGACCGAAACCCAGGTGTTGGCGCAGCGTGCGGCTGAGTTGAAGGCGGCGCAATTGCAGGCGCAAGAGACCCAGATCCAGGAACTGCTCGCCGTGGCGAAGAGCGAATACGCCGCCGGTGCTTTGTGGCAGCCGGACGGCGCGAATGCCGCGGATCGCTACCGGAACATACTCAGGATGCAACCGGGACGAGCCGAAGCACTCGCCGGTGCACAGCGTATTGCCAACGTACTCGCCGCGGAGGCCGCGCAAACTGAGTCCGTGGGCGACATCTTCGCGGCGCGACGCTTGATCGATCAGGTCCAATCGCTCCAACCAGATCACCCGAAGCTGCCGGAGTTACAAGCGCGCCTCGAGCAACTGCAGGCAGTGCCCGCCGGCCCGGACGCTAATGATCGCCTCCGCTTGGACAAAGCGGCGAAATATATCGCCCGAGCCGTGGTGGACCTCGACCGCAGACCCTTGGATTTCCGAGCCGCGGACGATGCCGCCGACCAGTACGACAGGGCGCTGTCGGCTGCGGCCATAGCCCCCGGGTTACCCTCGTTGAAGGAGCGGCTCATTGTCGCCTACGCGACCGCCGCCCAGATGGAGGTGAGCAACCATGAGCCGAAACGGGCGCTGAAGCTGATCAACACCGCTCACAAGCGCAAGTGGTCCAGCGAAGCGCTCGACCAACTCGAGGCGAGCCTCAAGTCTGGTTCTGCCCCCACGGCGCAGATCAAAGAGGCTGGAGCGACTGGGGCGGCACATTAACTAGACCCCATGTATCTCACCCTCGAAGTCGTCAGTCCGCAGGCAGCATCGCTTGGCGCGCGCCGCCGGCAAGTCGTCGGCCCGAAGGGCCTGACGATCGGCCGGGCACCGGGCAATGACTGGATCATTCCCGATCCTTACGTCTCGAAGCAGCACGCTCGCATCGTGTGTGCTGAGGGCCGCTTCTTCGTGGAAAGCCTGGGGCGGAACCCGATTGCGCTCGGCACACCCGACAACGCTATTCCCGGCAGTCAACCCCGCCCGTTAGGGAGCGGAGACCGCCTTTTCATCGATCAATATGAGATTCTGGTCACCGCCATCGCGGGCGAGCCGCCGCAGGCCGTCGCGGGAATCGACAGCGATGCCCCCTTCGGAATCGCTGCCACAGAGCCGTCGCCCGAAGTTCTCGGCAACTTGACACCGCTGGTGCCTGGCGACGCCGAAACAGCGGAGCTCGACCCGCTGCACGCCCTCGGAGATCGGACTCAATCCTCGGAAGCGGCGCTGCCTCCGGTGAACTGGCAGCAGTCCTCGCCCCTCGGCGATCACTACCAGCCGCCACCGGCCGCGGGAGCGATTCCCGACAACTGGTCCCGTTCCATCCTGGTCCCGCGCCCGACAGCGTCACAGACCGAAGCCGCCGTATCACAACATCCATTGCCACCGCAACCTCGAGTCCAACCTCCACCAACACCCCACTCGACAGCGCAGCAATCCCGGACGCCGGCAGCGGGGTTGGATCTCGCCGCGCTTCTACAGGCCGCAGGCGTATCCGAGCGACATCTGTCTCCCGAGATCGCGCAGGAGCTCGGGAAAGTGCTGCGCGTCGTGGTCCACGGAGTGATGGCGGTACTGCAGGGACGCGCCGAGATCAAATCGCAATTTCGTTTGCCCCTCACCCGGGTGCAGGCAATGGAAAACAACCCGTTGAAGCTGTCCCCGAACGTCGAAAGTGCCCTCCATACGCTACTGGTACAGCGCAATCCCGGGTACCTGCCGACCGTGCAGGCGTTCGAGGACGCGTTTGCCGACATCCGCAACCATCAGCTCGCGATGTTGGAGGGCGTGCGGGTTGCGTTCGACGCCATGCTCGGCGCCTTCGATCCGCACGAGTTGGAGAGGGACTTCGAGCGCTCGGTCAAGCGCGCGAGATTGCTGGGCGGGTTGGGCGGGAAGTCCAAGTACTGGGAACTGTACACCGAGCGTTTCTCGCGTTTCGGGAAAGATGCGGATGACACATTCCGCAGGCTCTTCGGTGATTTCTTTGCCGAGGCGTATGAGATACAACTCGAGCGGCTGAAGAAGGGTACGACGCATGCGTCGCACGGGCAGCCCGCGGGGATGCCCCGGATCGACGGTGAGCAGGCGACGCCTGCGCAAGAGGAGAGCCGGTGAGCTCGGCGCGAACAGTGGTATGGACGGTACTGTGCACGGTCGTACTCGAACTCTGCGGGTGCGCGGGAGGCGCGTCAAAGCCAACACCTGCCAAGGCCGCTCTCGTTGCGGCGAGTGACGTGAATCCTGACATCGAAGGTCACCCTGCGCCCATCGTAGTCCGGGTCTACGAGCTCAAGGAGGCGGGTGCCTTCAACGGCGCGGACTACTTCAGATTGATCGACAAGGAGCAGGAAGCCCTGGGGCCGACTCTCGTGAGTCGTGAGGAATACGAGCTGCAGCCCGGCGAATCGCGCACCTGGGAGCTGAAGATTCCGCCGGAGGCTCACTTCGTCGGGGCAGCCGCCGGTTTCCGCGATCTCCCCAATTCGCGCTGGAAGGCTGTTTCACCGGCTCCGCGCAAGGGGCTACGAACCAGGAAGCTCACGATCAGCGTGGCGAAGTCCACGATCAGCATTGTCGTAGGCAAGTGAGCGCATTACAGGGCACGTAACCGGATCATCCCATGTCATCGAACAATCGAGTCGTCTGGTCCGAGGGTCTATTCCTGCGGCCGCAGCACTTCCAACAGCAGACGCGCTACTTCGAGCGTTATGTCGAGGGACGTGGGCGGCAGTTGCGAGCCCACTCCTGGGGTTTCACGGAGCTTGAGATCGAACGCGATCTGCTCGGTATCGGCAAACTAGGCTTGCGACGTGCCGCGGGCGTATTCCCGGACGGCACTCCCTTCGCGATGCCGGACGACGATCCGCTGCCGGTGTCACTGGAGTTGACGGCGCAGATTCGTGATCAACCAGTCTTCCTCGCGATCCCTCTCCGCAAAGAAGGTACTCGGGAGACCGACCGCCGTACCGAGATGGGTGCTGTCCGTTACCAGGTCCGGGACTTCGAGTCACGCGATGTCACGTCAGACTCCAACGTTACCGTGACTCTCGAAGTCGCGCCTGTGCGCACGCGCCTGCTGCTCGCCTCCGAGCCTCGGGAGGATTTTGCCTGCATACCGGTGACTTGCGTGCAGGAGTGCCGCGCGGATCGGACTGTCCTGCTGGACGATCGCTTTATTCCAACAGTGCTCAATGCCAAGGTGGCACCTCGCCTCGGGACGTTTCTAACGGAGCTTCAGGGACTATTGCACCAGAGGGGTGAAGCGCTCGCCGCGCGCGCCGTGGCTGCTGTGCGGGGCGCGGCCGCAGAAATCGCCGACTTCCTGATGCTCCAGAGCGTAAATCGCTACGAGCCGATCGTCGATCACTACGTTGCCAGCCGGCTGGTGCACCCCGAGGATCTGTACCGCCTCTGCCTGGAGATCGCCGGCGACCTCTCTACCCTAACCACCGGCGGCCGCCGCCCACGGAAACTTCCGGGTTACCAGCATGAGGACCTGCGTGCGGCCTACGATCCCTTGATCACCGCTTTACGCGCGCATCTAAGCGTGGTGCTCGAGCAGAACGCGGTGTCGATTCCTCTGGAAAAAAAGCGGTTCAACATAGAGGTCGGCGTGGTCAACGACAAGGCGCTGTTCGACAACGCGGCGTTCGTTCTGGCCGCGCGCGCCGACGTGCCAGCCGAGGACCTGCGCAAGGGGTTTCCGGCGCAAGCCACTATCGCGAGCGTCGAGACGATCGCCAAGCTCGTCAACGACCATCTGCCCGGGGTCCCATTACAAGCCCTGTCGGTCGTGCCACGCCAGATTCCTTTTCACGCCGGATTCACCTACTTCGAACTCGATCGCAACAGTCTCCCGTTCCGCGAACTGCGCTCCGGCGGCGGTGTCGCGATCCACGTCCCAGACAGCTTTCCGGGGCTGGCGCTGGAACTGTGGGCCCTCAGAGGCTGAACGAATTGCGGGAGACGACGGATGGTCGACAACAACACCGACGATCCATTCGCCCCGCCTGAGGGCACGATCATGCGCCCGCGTCCAGGTGCCGGGCGGCGCTCGGTCGGGCAGACGGCGCTAGCGTTAGCACCGGCGGCCCTCGGCGCACCCCAGCCGAGCATCCCGGGTGTCGGCATTGAGGGTCCCCCTCCAGCCGGATCCGCCGCAGGTCTCGCCGATTTCATCGCCGGCACCGACAATCCCATCCTGCAGTCGGCCGCCGCGCTGCTGCTGTTGGCAGCGAAGTTGGGAGCCGTACAGCAGGCGAGCATCACGACGCTGCGCCAACAGACGGTCCAGGAAATACGGGCCTTTGGCGACCGAATGAGCGAAGCGGCGGTTGCTCGCGAGGACGCTCTGGTCGCGCGCTATGTGTTGTGCACGTTCGTCGACACCGCGATCCTCAACACACCGTGGGGCGCCCAGGGCGACTGGGCAAGCCAGTCGCTGCTCGTGATGTTTCACAAGGAAGTGTCAGGCGGCACGAAGTTCTTTGAGATTCTCGAGCGCTTGCGCGCCGAACCGGACCGATACATCGGTCTCATCGAGCTGCTATACGTTTGCCTGGCGCTCGGCTACGAGGGAAAGTATCGGCACGACCCGCACGGACCTGCCAGGCTGTCGCAACTCCAGCACGACTTGTTTGGACTCGTCCGCGCGCGGCGAGCACCGCAGGGCGAGGATCTCTCGCCGCACTGGAAGGGAGTCGAGGACCGTCGCAATCCGGTCATGCGCTATGTGCCTTGGTGGGTGGTCGCCATAGCGGGCGTCGCTGTATTGACGATCGCGTTCAGCATCTTGCGCACGAGGCTCGGCATCCAGGCAGAGCCGATCGAGGCAGCCCTGGCGACGGCGGCGGTCCGAGTCAACTATCCGGCGGTTGCGCCGCCGCGCGCCAGCCGGTTGAAGGAGCTCCTGGCGAACCAGGAAGCGGCCGGCCGGCTCAGGGTCGAGGAGATCGGGGACAAGACGATCGTGACGCTGCTCGCGCCGAGTCTGTTCGGCTCAGGCAGCGCGCACCTCAATCCGGACCTCTACCCAACACTACTCGAGGTGGGGCGGGCACTCGATCAGGTGCCCGGGCATATCCTCATCGTCGGACATACCGATGATCAGCCGATACACTCATTGCAGTACGCCGATAATTTCGACCTGTCGCGGGCGCGCGCCGTGGCGGTGGCGGAGGTGTTGAAGCCTACGCTGCAGAGCTTCGGCCGCGTCGAATGGCAAGGAGTGGGATCGACCCAGCCGCGATATCCGCTGGACACGCCCGAGAACCGTGCACGCAACCGGCGTGTCGAGATCATTCATACGGCACTCTCGGAGAGCTTCCGATGATCGCACTGTTGAAGAAACGGTGGCTGTGGCTCCTGTTTGCGTTGCTCCTGATTGCGCTGCTCATCTGGTTTGCCGGCCCCTATATCGCATTCGCGGACTATGCTCCGCTCGAATCAGCCGTCGCGCGCGGCATCGCCATTGCTCTCGTGATTGTGCTCTGGGGTCTGAGGGCGTTGCTACGCGAAGTAAAAGCCGCGCGGGCAGGCAGCCTCCTCGTGAAAGAAGTCGTGCGGCAAGAGGACTCCGCGACAGCACGAGCGTCCACCGACGAGCGGCAACTCCAACAGCGCTTCGCAGAAGCTGTCGAGGCGTTGCAGAAGTCTCGCGCCAACCGGACGAGCCTCTACGATCTCCCCTGGTACATCATCATTGGGCCGCCGGGAGCCGGCAAGACCACGGCCATCGTCAACTCGGGGCTGAATTTCCCGCTCGCTCAGAAGTTCGGCAAGGAAGCCCTGCGCGGTGTCGGCGGGACGCGCAACTGCGACTGGTGGTTCACGGACCGGGCGATCCTGCTCGACACGGCGGGGCGCTACACGACTCAAGACCCGGATCAGAGTAGCGATGCCGCCGGCTGGCGCGCATTCCTCGCGCTGCTGCGCAAATACCGCAAACGTTGTCCGATCAACGGAGTGTTGGTCGCCATCAGCCTGGCCGAGCTTGCGACTCAAACCGACACTGAGCGCGCCCGGCACGTCGCCGCGGTCCGCCAGCGTCTCGATGAGTTGCACCGCGAGCTGAAGATCCTGTTGCCTGTGTACGTAGTGTTCACCAAGTGCGATCTGCTCGCTGGCTTCAACGAGTTCTTTGACGACCTCAGTCAGGAAGGCCGCGAGCAAGTTTGGGGAACGACGTTCGCGCTGGAAGCCTCTCGCACGGGCACCGCCTCGGAACAATTCGCCGCCGAGTTCGCGCTACTACTCGACCGTTTGAATGCACGAATGCTCGTGCGCATGGATACCGAGCGCGACGTACAGCGCCGCGCTCTCATTTTCGGCTTTCCACGACAACTTGCCGGCGCACGTCGCTCGCTGCTTGCGTTCCTGGGCGATACGTTTGGGTCCTCCGCCTTCGAGCAGAGCGGCTGGCTCCGCGGCGTCTACTTCTCGAGCGGCACGCAGGAAGGCACACCCATCGATCGACTGCTCGGCGCGCTCGCTCGGACGTTTGGCCTCGGCGTTAGGGCTGTAAACACCCAGGGCATTCGGGGCCGGGCCTACTTCATCCGACGCCTGCTCAGCGACGTGGTGTTCGAGGAAAGCGGACTCGCCGGAGTCAACCGCCGCGTGGAGACGAGGCAGGCATTCGTCCAAGCCGCAGTCTACCTGGGGATCACGCTGCTGACGGTGCTGATTCTGACATGGTTCGCTGTGAGCTATGGCCGCAACCACGCGTACCTCGCAGACGTGCAGGGGGTTACTCAGGCGCTCGCGGGCCTCAAGCCTCCCACACCGGATGACATCGCCGGCGCGCTAGTGCGCCTCGATGCATATCGCGACGTACAGGATGCGGCCGAGATGTATCAGAAAGACGGCGTGCCACTGTCGATGCGGGCCGGTCTCTATCAAGGCGGATCTCTCACGAGCGCGGCGCGAGATGCCTACCTGCGCGAGCTCAATGCAAGTATGGCTCCGGCGCTGGCGGTCGCGGTCCACGATCGCATCATGCCGCTCGCGAGCCAACCCGATAAGTTGTATGAGTACCTGAAGGTCTATCTGATGCTGGGCGACCCCGGGCGGCTCGCGCCCGAGGATGTGCAATTTATAGGCGATCTCGAATGGCGCCGCCGGTTCGGCAGCGACGCCACAATGGTGCAGCGGCTGGACGCCCACGTGACGGCATTGGTTGCCGACAAGAGCCGGGTGGAGCCCGTGGCACTCGATAGTGAGCTTGCGGAGCAAGCCCGGACCTCGCTGCGCCAGGCGTCCTTGCCGGTCCTGATGTACAGCAGCCTCAAGCCGGGCTATCTCCGCGACACCGAACATGCGATCTACCTCGACAAGGAGATCGGGCTCGGCGGTGACTCGGTGTTTGTGCGAAAGAGCGGGGTGCCGCTGTCAGTCCCTATTCCCGCGCTCTACACACGCAAGGTGTTCGAGGAGGTGGCTACCACGGGAAAGTACGAAGTGGCGAACGATTTTGTCGGCGATAGTTGGGTGCTGGGAGAGGGAGTCGCATCGCGGGCCGACATCCCGCGACTCGCCGGCGAGTTGATGCGGCTCTACGAGAATGACTACATCCAGGCATGGGACGGGCTGTTGGCGGATCTGACACCGCGTCCGACCCGGAACGCGCGCGAATTGGCCGACATGATGGCGCTGCTTGCCAGTACGACGTCGCCGTTGAAGCGCCTGCTCAGTGTCGTTGAAGCCAACACAAACCTGTTGCGGGCCCCCGATCCAGACAACAAAGTCGCCTCCGTCAAGGCGGCGATCGCCGAGAAGCTGCGGCGCTTCGAGCAGACATTTGGTGCCGTTCCCGCCGCCGAGCAACCGGGCGCACGGATCACGCAACACTTTCAGGCGATTCACAAGCTGATCGATGGCCCTCCGGGGAGCGCGCCCATCGAGCAAACGCTCGCCGCGATAGGCCGGGTTCAGAAGCGCCTGGCCGGCATGGGCGGCGCTCTCGGCAAGACCGACGTGTTGACTGGAGTAGGCTCCCAGGACCAGGTGGGTGCGTTGGAGGATCTGCGGGTCGTGGCCCTGCAGCTACCCGCACCCGTCGCAACACTCGTGGCCCAGATCGGCAGCAAAGGTGAGGCCGCGGCCAGCGCTGAAGCCGGCAAGGAGCTTGCTCGGCGCTACGAGACTGAAGTGATCACGCCCTGCCGCCAACTCGTAGCGGGGCGCTATCCCTTCGTCCCGCTTGGCGCCGATCTCGCGTTGGCCGACTTCGCAACCATGTTCGCTCCTGCCGGCGTCTTCGATACGTTTTTCCGCACCCGGCTGGATCCACTCGTCGATACCTCGACGAATCCCTGGCACTGGAAGGAGGGCGCCGGAGGTATCGGCTCGAGCGTGCCGCTGGCGCAGTTTCAGGCGGCCGAGCGGATTCGCCAGGTCTATTTTCCGGCAGGCAGCCCACTTCCGCAGGTCCGCTTCAGCCTCGTCCCCGAATATCTCGATCGTGGCGTGGATCACAGGGCCCAGCGGCTCATGCTCGATATCGATGGTCAGACGGTCCAGTACCGCTACGACGCCCCGCGCGCGCAGCTGCTCGTGTGGCCGGGACCATCGCCCGGGCAGGCTTCGTTGTTGTTCGAGGAGGGCGGCGGAGCCGGACCTTCCCGGTCCTACCAGGGCCCCTGGGCGTTCTTCCATCTGCTCGAGAACGGGACTGTTCAACCTCAGCCGCAGTCAGATGTCCGCTACAGGGTGACGTTCACAGCCGGCCCCCACAACGCGGCGGTAACTCTCGAGGCCGCCTCGGTGAGCAATCCGTTCGCGCGCAACGATCTGCGTGGCTTTCGCTGCGGCGGTTGACCGAACCAATGGCCGCCGTCGATGTCGGATTTTTTGGGAAGCTGCCGAGCCATGGCGACTTCATCGAGCGCCGGGTGGCGAGCGCATTCCGCGAGGCGTGGGACGAGTGGCTGCAGCGCTGTATGGCGCAGAGCCAGCGCGAGCTCGGGTCGCGTTGGCTCGACTGCTATCTCACGAGTCCCATGTGGCGGTTCTTCCTATGCGACGGTGTTGCGGGGGTGGCAAGTTACGCGGGTATTCTGCTACCCAGCGTCGACAGGGTCGGGCGCTATTTTCCGCTCACCGTGGTCGTCGAGCTGCCGGTCGAACTGGCGGCGCTACCGTTTGCCCAGGCTGCCGCCGCCTGGTTCGGCGAGGTGGAACATCTGTGCGCCGGGGCACTGGAAGACCCGAATTTCGAGCTGGCGGAGTTTGATAGGGCACTGGCGGCAACCTCGCAAAGACTCGCGGGATTGGATGAGTTGTGTATTCAGCGCACCTTTCCTGGCCGCTCCGCCCAGTGGCGCTGGCCCGTTCGCGCTGTCGATGACATCGCCGCTACGCTCGGCGCACCGCTGATGTGTACGGCGCAGAGCGCGCTGCGCCCAATGACGCTGTGGTGGACGGAAGGCTCCGAGCTCGTGCACCCGAGCGTGTTGGTCGTGCGAGCCCTGCCGAAGCCTGAGTCATTCGCGGACTTGTTGGCTGGCACGTGGAACACAGGGCGGTGGGACGGAGACCTCATCGCGTCTGCTGCCGCTGACGCAGGCGGCGCCGATGTTGTAGGAGCCGGGCTGGATGAGCCTGTCGATTATCTGATCTGCAGCGCCGGAGCGACTGACCCGGGTGTGTTGCGCAGGGTGAACGAGGACCACCATCTGCTGAATGACGGCAATCGCTTATGGGCGGTCGCCGACGGCATGGGCGGACATAGCCACGGGGAAGTGGCCAGCCGTATGGTTGTCGATGCCCTCAACTCCGTGGCCCCCACGGCCGGTCTCAACGCGGCACTCGAGTCGGTGAGTGTTGCACTCGCGCGCGTGAATAGCGACCTGCGACGGGTCGCGCTCGGTGTTGGACACGATGAGCGAAGCGGCTCGACGATCGTGGCGCTGGCCATCCGAGGCAGGCAATGGGGGGTATTCTGGGCGGGGGATAGTCGCGCCTATGTCTATCGAGCCGGCGCTCTCATGCAGCTCACCCGGGATCACACCGTCGCTGCCGAGGCCACCGCAGACGGTCCGCTGTTGGACCTCGTCGCGGCGGGTGACGAAATCACGCGGGCCGTTGGTGGCGACGATGTGTTGCAGCTCGACATCGCAAGCGATCTGATCGCGGATGGCGATCGGTTCCTCCTGTGCAGCGACGGTCTGTACAGCGCTCTCAGCGAAGCGCAAATGGCGCGTTTCCTACAGTACGACACGCCGGAGGAGGCCTGCAGGGCGCTGGTTGAGGCTGCGTGCGAGGCCGGCGCTCCTGACAATGTGACGGCCGTCGTCGTGGTGGTGCGGAGCTTGGAGCAACCATGAGCACGGCGACAGGACCTTTGCAGCAGGCAATCGCAAAACATCGCGCGGGCGATCATGCGGCCGCGGAGAGCGGCTATCGCGAGCATTTGCTGCAGTTTCCGGGCGACCCGTCGGCACTGCATTTTCTCGGGCTGCTGCGTAGCCACCAGGGGCGCAATAGCGAAGGCATTCCCCTGATGCTCGCGGCTCTCAAAGCCGATTCCGGGTACGTCGATGCCTGGAGCAATCTCGGCATCGCTTACTACGAGGAACGGGATCTGGCGCGCGCGGAAAAGTGCTGCCGCAAAGCCATCGAGCTTTCCCCAAACTTCGCCAACGCGTGGGCCAACCTCGCCTTGACGCTGCGAGCGAGAGACGCCCCGGAAGACGCGCTGCACGCGCTGGGCCGGGCGTTGGAGCTCAATCCGCAGATGCGCGACGCAGCGCTGTCGTACGGGCAGGTTCTGTATCGCCTCGACAGGCTTCCACAGGCTCTCGGGTTCTACCGCAACTGGCTCGCGAACTGCCCGGACGACCCAATCCCACAGCACATGCTGGCCGCGTTGGGTGGCGCGGTATGTCCGCCGCGAGCATCGGACGCCTACGTCCGCTCGACCTTCGATGACTTCGCGGAGTCATTCGAACGGAGTCTGCAAGGGTTGCAATATCAGGCGCCCCAACTTTTATACGCTGCGGTGATGGGCTCAGGCACGCTGCCGCGGACGGAGGCGCTCGAGGTGCTCGACATCGGCTGCGGCACCGGTTTGTGCGGACCGCTGCTGCGTCCCGCGGCGCGGCGCCTGATCGGCGTCGATCTCTCGCCGAAGATGCTTTCCCAGGCGGCGGCTCGCGGCCTGTACGATCAGCTCAATTGTGCCGAGCTCACCGAGTGGCTCGGGACGTGCAGCACCCGCTTTGATTTAGCGATGGCGACGGATGTGCTGTGCTATTTCGGCGATCTTTCAGTCGCCTTCACGCGCGTTCACAAGGTCCTCTCACCCGGAGGCTGCTTCGGCTGCTCTTTGGAAGCAGCCCCCGAAAGCGCGTCCGCGCAACCATTCGTAATACGCCCCCACGGGAGGTATCAACACCAACGCGCCTACATCGAGCGCGCACTCGCGCTGGCCGGATTCCAGCAGGTGCAGATATCGCAAGCGGTTCTGCGCTATGAGAGGAGAGACGCCGTCGGTGGATATCTTGCGGTGGCGTTGGCCTAGGCAGGCTCGTGGTCGCGCCGCTCGAGATAGGCGCGTGCCAGTTGCCTCAGGCGGGCGCCGTCGAAACTGGGATCGTGGCCTCCATGGACCACGCGGGCCGGCAGGTTTTCCAGCCTCCGCATCGTCTTCAGATAGGCCGGAATATCACTGCCCGGGATCTCATCCAGCAGCGGCCCGTCGTAGACCGCGTCGCCAGAAAACAGCGTCGCCGTCGCGGCTTCCCACAAACCAATGCTGCCTGGTGAGTGGCCGGGCAGATGCAGGACTTCGAACATGCGGTCGCCCAGGTCGATGACGTCGCCTTCGTCCACGAGTCGCGTGGCTGGGGCGGCCGGGCAGTTGAACTGCGAGAGATTGAAGTCAGCGTGGGGCAGTGCAGTCACAAAGCAAGGGTCGATTTCGTATCCTGCTCGCTCGAGCGATTCGATCATCTCCACCGGATGCTCGTCGCGGAGCATGCTGAAGTTGTCCGATGCCCTGGTCAGAATTTCGGCTTCCTGCCGGTGCACGATGCGATCGGCGAACTCATGCAACGAGCCGACGTGATCGAGATGGGAGTGTGTGGCGACCGCAGTGAGCGCCTTGTCAAACAGGTGTTGAGCCGCATCGTGCAGACTTGCGATGCCCATCCCGGTGTCGATGAGCAGGTCGCGGTCGCGTCCCCGGACATGCCAGATGTTACATTGCATGACGCGGATAACGTGCGGCTCCCAGATGCGCGTGACACCGTCTGAGAGACGCTCGTATTCGAACCAACGCTCCGCAATCCGCAAACTCATCAGGCGGCAGCCTTGGCGGCGGCAAATGCTGTGAGAATTTCACCACTTTGCCGAACGGCGCCGCTCTGCAGATATTCCATCGCGCGCAGCGACGCGTTGTGGGCCTCGACGCTGGATCCACCCACGCAATCTTCGACGACCCGGCAGTGGTAATCGCCCTGGTGACCGTCCACGAACGTGTAGTGAACGCATACGTCCGTCAGCCCCCCGGTGAGGATGAGCGTCTGGACCTTGAGGCCCTTGAGCAGGATCTCGAGATCCGTCCCGTAGAAGGCCGAGTACCGCCGCTTGGGAACGAAATAGTCGCCCGGTCGATAGTCGACCGCTTCCGCATCGATCTCAGTTGAGTGCAACCCCTCGAGACAATGCACATCTTCGGTGCCATCCAGCTCACGGCCAAAGTCCACCAAGTCCGGCCTGTGGACCTCTTGAATGAAAATTACGGGGATCCCGTTCTCCCGTGCCGCTGTCACCAGGCTGCGTGCCGTTCGGCGTCGCTCCTGCCATCCGCCGGTGAGCGGTATGCCGTTCTCTTTGCCAGGGACGTATTCGCCGCCACGTTGGAAATCCACCATGATCAGCGCCGGCTTGCCCACGATCAGCGGACGTTTCGCGTTCATCTTCTGGGTCATTAGAGTCTCACCTCAAGTTTCCTGGCGTAATCCTTGCATCGCTTTGGTGCACCAAAAATGACGACTTGTCCAAGCATGCTTGTCGGGAGGGGAAACTATGAGACTCAACCCACGCCGCTTCGCCGTTAAGGTGAGTGACGGCGATATCCGGCGGCTGCGCGTGTTCTGCACGGTCACCCGCTGCGGCGGATTCGCGGCGGCGGAGTCCGAGCTGCAAATGGGGCTGCCCTCCATCAGCCGTTATATCAAGGACCTGGAGATCCGGCTGGGTGTGCGGCTGTGTCGTCGTGGACGGGTCGGTTTCGAGCTCACGGACGAGGGACGTCACGTCTACAGTGCCAGTCTGCAACTGCTCGCCGATCTGAAGCGCTTCGAGAGCAGCATGCGCCACATCCATTCCGGCCTCACGGGCACGCTCAGCGTCGGGGTGATCGACACCCTCATCACGGATCCCAACCTGCCGCTGCCGCGGATCCTGCAGGGCTACAAGCGCAAGCATCCGAACGTCGAATTCAACATCGGGACCAAGACCACCAATACCATCGAGCAGTCGGTCATCGATGGCGCCCTCGATGCCGGTATAGTCATCGGGCCGGTGACGGCAATAGGCGCCGGCGAGGTCATCGGCCGCCGCCATATCAACCAACTCGATTACAAGCTCCTCTACCGGGAGCAGCTCAACCTGTACTGCTCCGAAGAGCATCCGCTCTTTCATGAGGATCTCAATTCGATCCCGCTCGAGGAAGTCGCCAAACACGACTATGCCGGCTACCAGTTCCTGGAGGAGCCCGATCGCGCCGGGCCGACCCGCGTGCTCACCCGGACCGCATCGGTGGACAGTGTGGAGGCCATGGCGACCCTGGTGAGCTCGGGTTGTTTTCTGGCGATGCTGCCCGATCACTACGTGCGCTCGGTCTGGCGGTTGCGCAATTGCAAACCCATCCTGCCCGAGCACTTTGCCATCTCGACTCATATCGAGCTCATCACCCGGCATGCCACCTCGGCGCCGCTCGTGCTCGCCCTGCTCGATTTTGTCGATAACCTGGACCGGCTGCCGTCGCCGGCGGTGGCCGATACTTGCGTGGAACCGCAAGTATCATTGTGTGCCTAGCGATCGTTTGCCGCAGCGCCCTTCGGGAATATTGGGGTCTCGCCCGCCTTGGAGCTCGAATGGAAGATCGCACACTCGCCGGGGCGCCGCCCCTGACACGCCGAAAGGTATTGAGTGGCACGGCTGCCCTGGCGCTGACCGCGCTACAAAGCCCGTCGATTGTCATAGCGGGGGAGCGACGGCTGCGAGTCTCTACCTTCGGCGGCTACTTCGAGCGCATGTTCGCCGAGCATATCTATCCGGCTTTCACGAAGGCGACGGGCATCACCGTGCAGTCGATCGAGCAGAGTGAGGGCGCGCAGTTTCTGTTTCAGCTCGCCGCCGCCAACAAGGCAGGCAAGCCGCCCATGGATGTGTGCTGCTCGGCTGCGATTGACGTATTGCGCGGCCGGGCACAATCCCTGTGGCGGCACCTGGATCCCGCACGGATCCCTGAGGCCACGCGCTTGCGGGCGCAGTTCGTAGGTAACGCGCCGACGGGAATCGACAGCATCGGCGCTATGTCCTGGTACATGACGATGGTCGTCAACCCTGCCGAGTTGCAGGCCCTACCCGATAGCTGGAGCGTGTTGTGGGGAAAGCATCCTGATAGCTGGGGTGTCATGACGGGCAGTCAGTCGCCAATCTTCGAGATCGCCGCCAGGCTGTTTTTCGGGGGCACCGACGCATTGATGCACAAGGAAGGCATCGACGCCGTGATCCGCAAGATCGCCGAGATCAAGGGCAACGTGAAACTGTGGTGGCAGGACGAGGGCACCATGCAGACCGCGCTCACGAACGAAGAGGTTGCCGGCGGCACCTACATGCACGATACGGCGATGATCATGGCGCGCAATGGCACGCCGGTGCGCTCTATATTTCCGAAGGAGGGCGCGGTGGAGGCGACCAACTTCTGGTGCCAGCCGAGCGCCTCGACCAAGGGGGCGGAAGCCGAGGAGTTCATCAACTTCTGCAGCGCGCCCGAAGCACAGGAGATGATCGCCCGTTATGTCGGTTCAGCGCCGGTGCTGGAGCGCTCCAAGCTGCATTTGACGGACAAGGAGTTCGCGACCGTCTCCCCCTCTACACCGTCGATTCCCGCCGCGACGCAGGCGCGGTTCACGCTCGAGGACTACATGGAGCAGCAGTTCACGCGCATGGTTACGAGCTGAAGGTCTCCCGATGACGCCTTCCGGGCTCGAGCTGCAAGGATTGCGAAAGTCCTACGGGACCCATGTTGTGGTCGATGACGTGTCACTGCGGGTCCCCGCGGGGCAGTTCGTGTGTTTCCTGGGCCCCTCCGGCTGCGGCAAGACGACACTGTTGCGCATGATCGCCGGGTTGGAGACTCCGACCTCCGGCAGGCTGCTTCTCGATGGCATGGACCTGACCGCCACGCCCGCCCATGAGCGAAACTTTGCCATGGTGTTTCAGGCACTTGCACTATTTCCTTTCCTTACAGTCGAGGAAAATATCGGCTACAGCCTGCGCCTGAGGAATGTAGCGCGACCGGAGCGGCAGAGGCGGGTGCGCGAGCTGCTCGAGCTCATCAAGCTGGCCGACTGTGGCGCCCGCCGGGTCGATCAGCTGTCGGGCGGCCAGCGGCAACGGGTCGCGATCGCACGCGCCCTGGCCCAGGAGCCGATGTTGTTTCTGCTCGATGAGCCCCTGTCGGCGCTCGACGCGAAGCTGCGTGATCACATGCAGATCGAGCTGCGCCTGCTACAGCAGAAACTCAACCTCACGACCATCCTGGTCACCCACGACCAACGTGAGGCGATGACCCTGGCCGATTCGATCGTGGTGATGGCAGACGGCGCCGTACAGCAGATCGGCTCACCGGCCGATATCTATCGACGCCCCGCCAATCGTTTTGTCGCCGGCTTCATCGGCCAGTGCAATCTGCTGCAAGCCGAGGTGCTCGACTCCCACCATCTCGATGTCTGGGGTCGGGTCATCGAGGTAGGGTCCATGCCGCGTGGGCTCGTCAAAGGGACGGCCGTCACGTTCTCCATCCGCCCGGAGGACATCCGTATCCTGCCAGCCGGCACACAGGCACCCGACACGGTGCCAGGACGAGTCAGCTTCGCGCGCGAGGTGGGGGAGCGGGTCGAGCTCAGAATCGATTGCAACGGGCGCGAGATCATCGGCGCCGCATCGCCGGCGGATTGGGCCGCTCTCGGGAGTTCCTCCGGGTCTGTTGCCGTACAACTGCGCGCGAGTGCGGGCACGATTCTCACGTGCTGACGGCCCGTCGCGCTCACATCGCTGTATGGCTTGCGTGGCCCTCCATTGTCCTGTTGGGGACCGTCGCCATCCCATTCATTCTGCTCTTGCGCATCAGTCTCGCGGCGCCTGACCCGAGCGGCCTATGGAAGTCCGTACTGACCCTCGACGCCTACGGCGCGCTTCTCAACCGTGAGTTCGCCGGCGCGTTGCTCTACTCGTTGGGAGTCGGCTTGCTGGTGGCAGCGATCACCGTTGCGTTGGGATTTCCCCTCACTTATCTCATTACCCGGATGAAGCGCCGTCCGCAGGTGGTGTGGCTGGTCTTTCTGCTGGTGAGCTTGTCCTTATCCGACGTGCTGAACGCGTTTTCCTGGCAGCTGCTGTTGTCGAAGCGGGGCGGGCTGACGGGACTGCTGGTGCTGTTGGGGATCATGGGCCGCCCGGAATCGCTGACGCCGAGTAACGGCGCCGTCTGGGCGAGCCTGGTTTACGGAATTTTGCCGTTTACGGTCATGACACTCTATCCGTCGCTGTCACAACTGGCTCCTGAGGTCGTGGAGGCGGCGCGAACCCTGGGTGCGTCGCCGCTCCGGGCGTTTCGAACGGTAGTCATTCCAATGACGCGTCAGCCGATCCTGGCGGCGTTCGTGATCTCCACCGTGCTCACTTTGGGGGCGTATGTCTCCCCGTTGGTACTCGGACGACCTCAGAGTTGGACTCTGGCGGTCTTGATCGGCAGTGCGGCGCTCGCCGGCCATGACGTCCCGCGTGCTGCGGCGATGTCTGTGTGCCTGCTCGCGGCGGTGGGCCTGCTCGGCGCCGTGACCGTCTGGATCACCCGGCAAGGGCCCGCCAGATGATCGCCCGGGTGGTCCGCTGGCTCTTTCTCGCTTTGATTGCGATATTCCTGGCCGCACCGCTGCTCATCGTCACAGGAGTGAGTTTCAACGGCACGGCACGCATGAGTTTTCCGCCAGCACATCCCGGCCTCTTGTGGTACGGCACGTTCTTCGCCGACAAGGGTTGGATGTCGGCCTTCACGCTGTCGTTAGGGGTCGCGGCCGGCGCGTCCCTCGTCGCAATCAGTCTCGCCTTTCCGATCGCCTACGTGAGCTGGAGATACCGGTCCCGAGCGGCGCGGTGGCTCGAGAACCTCGCGCGCGTGTCATTCGTGTTGCCGCTCGTGGTGCTCGCTATCGTGTTTTTGATCTTCTGGAGCGCCCTGGGCCATGTGGGCCGGATAGAAAACACGATTCTCAGTCACGCGGTGGTGTTCGTCAGTCTGCCGTTAGCCACCATCGCACTGGGCTTCCGTTCGGTGGACCCCGCATTGGTCGAGGCCGCTCGCACCCTGGGAGCGAGAGATGAGGACGTTCTACGCACAGTGCTGCGTCCCATCGTGCTGCCCTATGTAGTCTCGGGAACGGTCTTCGTCTTCATTCTCAGCCTCAACGAATACATCATCGCCTACCTGGTCGCGGGATTCGAGGTCGAGACCCTGCCGATCAAGGTATTCAACAATCTGCGCATGGGGTTTCAACCCACCATGTGTGTTGGCGCCGTGCTGTTCATGGCCGTCGGAATTCTCGCCTTCAGCCTGGTGGCGGCGAGCGGCGATTTACCGAAACTCCTCGGCGGCCGTGCACGCTAGCGAAGCATCGCTCCAATAGTTGCACCAACACCGAGCAACCCAGGTCCCCGGCGCTCGATACTTCCGTAACCGCGCAACTGAGGTTGTTGATCCAGGGATGCGTTGGACGTCAGCCAGCCTCTAGTCTGAATCGGCTCGCGTGTAGCGAGCCGCAGACAAGAAGGTGGGGTCATGGCATTGGGTCGAGCGAGTCTACTGGTCCCACTCCTGTGGGTGCCGGTGCTGATATTTCCGTGCGTGGTGGTGGCTGCTAGCGACGCGGACGAAGGCGATTCCGGTCTCGCGGAAGTCGTAGTGACGGCGCAAAAGCGCGAGGAGAACCTGCGGGAGGTTCCTCAAAGCATCTCTGTCGTCAGCGCGGCGCAACTCGCTGAGCAACATATCGAGAGCTACGCGGACCTCGCGACCGCAGTTCCCGGCCTTTCCTACTCGAGCCTGGGCGGCCCGGGCTTGAGCAACCTCGAGATTCGCGGGGTCAGTTCCACGGTGGGTGAGTCGACCGTCTCGATCTATCTCGATGACGCGCCGATCACCATTCGCAATAACTCGTTTTACGCGGGACAACCGGAGCCGCAGCTCTTCGACCTCGCGCGCGCCGAGGTCTTACGTGGGCCGCAAGGCACTCTGTACGGTGCCAGCGCCATGGGCGGTACCATCAAGCTCGTCAGCAATGGAGTGGATCTCGAGCGATTCTCGGGGCAGGTCTTCCAGGACCTCTCCGGAACCAAGAACGGAGGCCTCAACTACGTGTCTCGCGGGATACTCAACGTACCGATTATCGACGGCACACTGGGTCTTCGCTTCGGTGTGCAGACCTCCCGAAGCAGCGGCTACGTCGATCATCTGGATTTGGACGGAGTGGTGGACCGCAGGGGGATCAACGCAAACCGCGCCGACGTCGGCAAGCTAATCGTCTCTTACATTCCGACTTCTGATCTGTCGATAACGGTATCCGAGTTCGCCCAGCGCACGGTAATGGACGACACCGGTCTCGTGGATTTCCAGACACCGAACTACTTCATCAACAAACTCGTGCTCGAGCCAGGGAAGGATACGTTCTCCGTCTCCACTGTGAAAATCGCGTACGACCTGCACTGGGCAGATCTGACCTCGATATCGAGTTATGCCTATCGGAGCTTTCCCCGCACGACCGACGGCACCTATTTCAACAGCCAATTCGTGGGCTATTTTGTCGATAACATCCTCGGGCTACCCGGTCTCGACGGCAATCTCGACGGTTATCGGCTGGCGGCGCTCCCGGGCCCGGTTTACAACACCCTGACGACGAAGCAGCCTACGGAGGAATTGCGGCTCTCCTCGAAGGCCTACGATCCCAAGGCCGGCGTGGGCCTGCCGCTCTCATGGATCGCCGGGTTGTACTTTTCCGATTCGAAGTACGTAGGCACGTCGGCACAGTACATTCCCGGGTTCAACCAGACCTTCCAGAGTGTGTATGGCGTGTCGCCCGACGGACCGCTCGGAGCCGCAACGCCTAACGACCTGTTCTACCAATTCGTCAACAATCTCGATGACCGCGAGTTTTCCGTGTTCGGCGAATTCACTTACTATCCGACGTCGAAACTGAAGCTCACGGTCGGAATGCGCGAGTTGTTCGGACGTGATACCGCCACGAACACCTCCAGCGGCTTCTTTGCCAGCACTCCCTACAGCAGCGGCAAGCTGACGGCCCACGCGTTCACGCCTAAATTCTCTGTCAGCTACGATCTCACCGATACGGTGACGGCCTACGGTACGGCAGGCAAGGGGTTCCGCCTGGGAGGTATCAACAGCCCGGTACCGGCTGTGCAATGCGGGGGCGACCTGGCCGCATTCGGGCTCGCCCAGGCGCCCAATACCTACCAGTCCGACAATGTCTGGAACTACGAGCTGGGCACGAAAGGGCTGTATTTCGGCAACACGACCTCGATCAACGCGTCGATCTATGACATCGAGTGGGATCACATCCAGCTCGACGTCCCGCTGCAGACCTGCGGCTTCGATTTCTACGACAACCTCGGCCACGCGCGCAGTTATGGCAGCGAGATCGAGGTCGTGCAGAAGCTCGCTCACGGATTGTCGGCCCGGATTTCCGGACAATACAATCACGACCACTTTACGGAGGAGGTGGCCGGGCTGGGAATCGCGCCGGGCGACCTCGTTCCGGGCTCGCCAGAGTGGTCGGCTGACATGGATCTCAACTATGAGCGGCAGATGACGGATGCGGTGAGCGGCTTCGCGCGCGCCAACTGGCAATTCATCGGCAGCAGTCATGGCACCTTCGTGCAATCCAGCCCCGACTACCAGCGGCCGTCGTACACTCTCCTCGGCGCGAGTCTGGGCTTCACCGCGGGAGCGTGGGAATTCTCGGTCTACGCGAAGAACATCCTCGATGATCGCAAGATCATCCAGAGTCCTGCCGATAATTTTGTCGCGGAGGGGTATACCCCCGTACCGCGCGTCATTGGAGTCACGGGTAATGTCAGATTCTAAGAAGTGGGGGCTGCTGGCCGCGGCGATTCTAGGCTCATGGGTGAGCGCCGTGGCCTGGAGCGGTCCTGCGGCGGCCGCGGGCGACTCGGCGCCGTTCGCTGCCGCGTGGATGGACGCGACGCACGGTCCTGAGCCGGAAATGCAGGTGCAACGCTACGACGCGAATACCTACATCGTGCGTCAGTCCATCAAGACCAACTTCGAGGGACCGTTCATATTCCTCTTTTTTGGCAGCGACCGGGTACTGCAAATCGACAGTGGCGCGGGTGGCCTGAAAATCCGGCCTACCATCGACCGGGTCATTGCCGACTGGTTGCACGCGAACGGGAAGAAGTCGATTCAGCTCGTGGTCGCACATTCTCACTCGCACCACGACCACGTAGCGGGCGACGAGGAGTTCACCGGTCGTGCCGACACGGTAGTGGTCGGTCACTCGCCGGAAGAGGTCGCGGCTTTTTTCAAGGTGCATGCCTGGCCCACGGAGGTCGTGCCCTTCGATCTCGGAGGCGGGCGCGTGGTCGACATCATTCCCTCGCCGGGCCACGAACCGGCGGAGATCTCGGTGTATGACCGGAACACCCACCTGCTGCTCATGGGTGACGAGCTCTACCCCGGCCGGCTCTACATTCCGTTGCATGATTTCAAGATCTACCAGGCGACCATCGATCGCGTCGCCGACTTCACCCGCTCGCGGCCGGTCGCGTGGATTCTCGGCAATCACATCGAGATGACGCAAACACCCGGCCGCGACTACGCGATGCATATCCCAACCCACCCGCTCGAGCATCGCCTGGAGCTCCCGTACGCCAGCCTTCTCGAGTTGCGCGCGGCGGTCGATGCGATGGGCGAGTTGCCGCGACTGGAAGTGCACAACGACTTCATCATCTATCCGCTGCTCTGAGCTAGCTTTTTTCAGGGATTGACGGCAGTCCGACCCCGTGTCATACCGCTGACTCACTCATGACACGGGGAGGACTCCGCCATGGCGCCAGAGAGTTCACGGAGGTGGCGCGTCGTTTGCGCGGGTGTCGTGGCGGCCATGGTGTTATGGAGCCGCGCTCACGCCGCCCCGATGGATGTGGACGAGCGTAGCTATAACAAGTTCCGCACCGGTGTAAATCCCTCAGAGACGACCCTGACGCCGGCGGTCGTCAACTCCAGCGCGAACAAATTTCATAAGCGTTTTGTGTTGGCGGTCGATGGCAAACTCGAAGGCTCGCCACTCTATGCGGCGAATGTGGCCATCGCCGGCGGTATGCATAACGTGATTTATGCCGGGACGATGCATAACACCGTGTATGCCTTTGACGCCGACACGGGAGCCATGCTCTCGGCACGCTGGCTGGGCGCCCCCGTAACGGGCGGTGATCTGAGCGCTCTGAAGCCGCAGACCATCCATACGGAATGGGGGATCGCGGCTACCCCGGTGATCGATCGCGCCAACAACGTGCTCTACGTCGTTCGCTGGGGCTACGAGAATGGAACGATCGGTCCGACCTTTCGCCTGTTTGCCCTGAACCCCGGCAACCTCAACCAGGAGCGCTTCGGCTCGGTGTCGATCGATGGCTACAACGCGAACGGCGTCGGCTTCAACCGGTATTTGCAGATGCAACGGGCTGGACTGGCGTTGGTCACCAAGCCGACTGGCCAGCAGGCCGTGGTCGTGGCCTTTGGCGGCGGCGAAGGGCAGGGGAGTCCCTCCGGATGGGTCATTGCCTTCGATACTTCCAAGCTCGCCAGCGGCAGTCCGGTCGCGGACGTGTGGTGTAGTACTCCTGACAACAGCACAGGGAACGGCGGAG